>JACQER010000116.1 GCA_016200465.1 Gammaproteobacteria bacterium
CGAGGCGATGGCGGTGCCGATACGTCGCTTTGAAGATGTCGCCGTCATCGGCATCGGCGGCTCCAGTCTCGGCGCCAAGGCGGTGCATCACGCCATGACGGCGGTGCGTCCGGGCTCGTCCGCGCCCAGGCTGCACTTCCTGGAAAATATCGATTCCTACCGTTTGCATGCTATCCTGCAAAACCGGCAGGCCGAAAAAACCGGAGTCATCTGCATCAGCAAGTCGGGCGGGACCGTCGAAACCGCCATTCAGTATTTGATCCTGCGCGACTGGTTCGAAAAAGAGATTGGCAAGGAAAAAGCTCGCTCGCACCAGTGGCTCGTCACCGATCCGGCCAGCGGCTGGTTGCGCGAACTGGCCGGACGCGAGAACCTCCCGTCGCTGCCGGTGCCGCCCAAGGTGGGCGGCCGTTTCTCCGTGCTCACCGCCGTAGGCCTGCTGCCGCTGGCCGTCACTGGCGTGGATGTTCGCGCACTGCTCGCCGGCGCCGCGGACAACGCCGCGCGCTGCGCCACGGAGGATGCCCGCACCAACCCGGCGCTGGAAATCGCCGCGCTGTTCTATCTGCTCGACGTGCACAGGAACAAACGCGTGTCGATCATGATGCCCTACGCCGATCCGCTGGAACTGATGGTGGACTGGTACCGGCAGTTATGGGCCGAGTCGCTGGGCAAGCGAATGGAAGGGCGGCCGGATCGCCCACCCGCCGGCACGCTGCCGGTACGCGCCATGGGCGCCGTGGACCAGCACAGCCAGTTGCAGATGTATCTCGAATCGCGCCTCGACAAGATTTTTACTTTCCTCGCGCTCGATTCCTGGGGTCAGGATTTTTCGATCCCCCTGCCGGAAGAAAACCGGAAATACTTTCCATATCTGGCGGGGAAAAAGATGGGCCAGGTGCTCGAGGCCGAATTCCAGGCCACGCGCCAGGTCATCACCGAGGCCGGACACCCCAACATGACGCTGCGCCTGCCCGCGATCAACGAACATGTCATCGGCCAGCTGATCGATCTTTACCAGCGGGTCACGGTCTACACCGGCCTGCTCTACGGCATCAATCCGCTGGATCAGCCGGCCGTGGAGAAAGGCAAGAAACTTGCGATTCAGCTGCTCAGCGGTGACCGCCCCGCGTAAGTCCGCGTCCCGACGCACCGGCCGCTCCGCCGGCGGTCTGAAACGCCTGCTGCGTCTGCGGCGATCCCGTCATGACGGAATCTCCGACACCCTGTGGTCCCGAATCCTGCGCACCTCTCTCTACGCGCAATCCCTGAATGCACCGGATCGGCAACGGCTGCGCGAGATCGCTAACCGGCTCCTGCACACAAAATCCTTTTCGGGGGCGGCGGGTCTCGTGGTGACGAATGCGATGCGGGCGCGTATCGCGCTGCACGCCTGCCTGCCGATACTCAACCTCGGCCTCGATTATTACGCCGATTGGAGCTCGATCGTGATCTATCCCGGCGATTTCCGGGTGCACGACGAATACATGGACGAGCACGGCGTCGTGCATCGCGAGATCATGGATCTGTGCGGCCAGTCGCTGTCCCACGGCCCGATGGTGTTGTCCTGGGAAGCCATGCGTTACGAAGACGACGCACCGGACGATCATGATCTCGTCATCCACGAATGCGCGCACAAGCTGGACGTGCTCAACGGCGACGCCAACGGCTTTCCGCCGCTGCATCCCGACATGGACGTGCGTGAATGGTCGCGCGATTTTCAAACCGCCTACGATCGGTTTCGCGCCACACTGGGGGCAGAAGCCGATCCGGGCATTGATCCTTACGCGTCCGAAGACCCCGCGGAGTTTTTTGCCGTGCTGAGCGAGACTTTCTTCACCGCGCCGCATCGGGTCAACGAGAAATTTCCGACAGTGTACAAGCATCTGCAACGCTTCTACCGCCAGGACCCCTGCCGCTGCCTGTCGCGGGAATCGCCATGATCCCGCTGCGCGACGACAATCCGACCACGATTCAACCGCTGGTGACGATCGCCGTTATCGTCGTCACTTCGCTTGTCTTCCTGTGGCAGATATCGCTCGGTGCGCGGGGCTTCGAGGCCGCCGTGTTGAGCCTGGGCGTGACCCCGGTGACGCTGCTGGGCGGCAAAACGCTGCCGCCGGAACTGGCACTGCTGCCGCCGACTCTGACGGTCTTCACCTCGATGTTCCTGCACGGCGGCTGGATGCATCTGATCGGCAACATGCTGTATCTGTGGATCTTCGGCAACAACGTCGAGGACGCGATGGGGCACGTGCGCTTCGCTATTTTCTATCTTCTGTCCGGCGTGGCGGCTGTGTTCGCCCAGTCGCTGCCCAACCCGGATTCCACCGTCCCCATGATCGGCGCGAGCGGCGCCATCTCCGGCGTGCTCGGCGCGTATCTGCTGCTGTATCCCCACGCCCGCGTGCTGGTGCTGATTCCGCTCGGTTTCTATTCCCGCCTCGTGCACCTGCCGGCCATGGCGGTACTGGGTTTCTGGTTCGTGCTGCAACTGGCGAGCTCGGCGCTCGCCGATCCACGCGGGGGCGGCATCGCCTTCGGAGCGCACATCGGCGGCTTCGTCGCGGGCATGGCGCTGCTGCCGATTTTCAAACGCCGGGACGTGCGCCTGTTCGCGCCGTCGCGCGATTAGACGGCTGCGCTCACAGCATCAAGTGGATATAATCATCGATAACGTCGCAGAAACGGAGACAGAGGCATGCGGCAGTATCTCGACCTGATGCGCCACGTGATGCACCAGGGCGTACGCAAGGACGACCGCACCGGCACCGGCACGCTGAGCGTGTTCGGTCACCAGATGCGCTTCGACCTGGCCCAGGGATTCCCCCTGCTCACCACCAAGAAGGTCCACACCAAGTCCATCATCTACGAATTGCTGTGGTTCCTGCGCGGCGACACCAATATCCGTTATCTGAAGGAACATGGTGTCAGCATCTGGGACGAGTGGGCGAACGAAAACGGCGACCTCGGCCCGGTTTACGGCGCCCAGTGGCGTTCCTGGCCCACGCCGGACGGCCGGCACATCGACCAGATCGCCCAGGTAACCCGCGCCATCCGCGAGAACCCGGATTCACGCCGGCTGATCGTCAGCGCTTGGAACGTCTCCGAAATCGAGCGCATGGCCCTGCCGCCCTGCCATCTCCTGTTCCAGTTCTACGTCGCCCAGGGGCGCCTGTCCTGCCAGCTGTACCAGCGCAGCGCCGATATCTTCCTCGGCGTGCCGTTCAACATCGCTTCCTACGCGCTGCTCACGCTGATGATGGCGCAGGCGACCGGACTTCAGCCGGGCGAATTCGTGCACACGCTGGGCGACGCGCATCTTTATCTCAATCACCTGGAACAGGCGCACACGCAACTCGCCCGTGAACCGCGGTCCTTGCCGAGCATGCGCCTCAACCCGCAGAAAACCTCACTGCTCGATTTCGGCTTCGACGATTTCGAGCTGCTGAACTACGACCCGCACCCCTCCATCAAGGCGCCGGTGGCGGTGTAGTTCCGGTGACCCGCGCCGTGCGCGTCTCTCTCATCGCGGCCATGGCGGAAAACCGTGTGATCGGCGTCAACAACACGCTGCCGTGGCGGCTGCCGGCGGACCTCCGGCATTTCCGCCGCCTCACCACCGGGCATCACGTCATCATGGGACGGCGCAATTACGAATCCATCGGCAAACCGCTGCCGGACCGCACCAACATCGTCGTCACGCGCAACCCGGATTATCGTGCGCCGGGATGTCTCGTGAAGCATTCCCTCGAAGACGCGCTCGCGGCGACCAATGACGATCCGGAAGTCTTCGTGATCGGCGGCGCGGAAATTTACCGTCAGGCGCTCGACCGCGCCGACCGGTTGTACCTGACGCTGGTTCACGCCCAGGTTCAGGGCGACACGTATTTCCCGCCGTTCGATGAAAAACACTGGCAGGAGATCGGCCGCGAACGGCATGAACCGGATGAAAAGAATCCCCATGCCTGCACGTTCCTGATCTATGACAGAGTGAAGTCTCCATGACGCCGCGCGCGCTCATGGGCATGCTGATGCTGGTGCCGGTTCTGGCGCAAGCGACGGGGCCGCTGGTGCCGGACGAACCCAACCGGGGCCCGGATCTGTCGCTGCGCTTTGCGCGCGCCAAGATGCCGCTGGATTACGGCGGCCGCGCCTACGATACCAACAGCCGCTGGATCGGCCTTTCGTTGCGGGAAAAAGCCAGCCGGTACGTGACGCTCGGCATGTACGGCGGTTACGCCTACGTGACCCAGACGGGAAACCCGGTCACCGCCGGCATGGAGCTCGACGGTTTCCACGCGGGATTCACGTTGCACGGCGTGATGTTCGAAAACCGGCGCGCGACGCTGTTCTACGCGCTCGACTACGCCTATCAGAAGGTCGATCACAAGGGCGACACCCAAACCGTGGTCATAGAGTGGTCACAGCCGCAGGCGCAGCTGGGCGCGATTGTTTCGCTCGCGCCGAATTTCCGCATATACGGCGGGGGAAGCTACGGTCGACTCGACGGGGAGGAGCGAGCCAGCGGAACGATCAATCGCACCACGGAAATCGGTCGGGACGCCCGTGGCGGCGGCTTTCTCGGGCTGGATCTGACAACCGACCCCGACGGTTACGTCGGGGTCGAGGTACGGTATGGAGTAACCCGGGGCGGGGAGATTTATTTCAAGCGCCGCTACTGAACGCGCGGCAGTTCAGGCGATCTGGGCCGACAGTTCCTGAGCTTGCTTCTTCTGCGTGTCGTTGCCTTCGGCCATCACTTCCTGCAGGATGCTGCGCGCGCCTTCAGCGTCGCCCATATCGATGTAGGCCTTGGCCAGATCCAGCTTGGTCGCGGTTTCGTCCCACTGCCCCGACGCTTGGGCCTCACCACCCGCGGGCGCCTCGAGCGACACTTCCGCCGCGGGTTCGGCCGCCGGCTGCGATTCCCACTGGATTTCGTTGCTCGCGGGTGCGGCTTCCGGAGCGCCGATGTCTATTTTCGCTTCGGCTTCTTCCTTGGCGCCGATATCGAAATCAATCGCGTTATCCGCCGGCGTACCTAAATCGAGTGAATCGAGACTCATCTCTGCGTCCGCCTTGGCCGCTGGCTGCACCAGCGTGGCCGACAAATCATCCGCGACCGGGGACGATGCCAGATCAAAATCGAAGTCTCCGGCTGCTTCCGCCTTTGGAGCGGCGGGCGGTTCCCTGTCACGGGCCATGCCCGCGCCCATCGCGGCAGGCGCAGCCGCCTTAATCGTGGGCGCGGCTTGTGCCGTCGGCGCCGCCGAAGCCTTGGCCGGCGCACCGCCACGGAACATCGGGTTCTCCGGATTGAGCTTGCGGCCCATTTCCTCGACCTTGTCCCAGATTTTGCCGCCGCGTCCGCCGAGCCCGGCATAAAGTTCTTCGGCCAGGGTTTCGAACGCCGCGACGTCGTTGCGCTGATGATATATCTCGAGCAGCTTGAGCTTGAGTTCCTGACGGTCCGGATTCTTGACCATCGCTTCCTTGAGAATTTCCTCGGCAGTTTCGTCGCGCCCGTAAGCGAGATAGACCTCGGCTTCGGCGATCGGATCGACCTCGTCGGTATGGATGTTGCCCATGCCGCCCTGACTGAAGTCGCTGAGGAACGATGTGTCGCCGCCGGTGGTCGCGGCAGCCGCCGCCGGTTGGCCGGGGACGGTGCCGGTGGTGGCCGGCTGCTCGGTGCTGATGGCGTCGGCGGATAGTATGCTTTCCTCGAACTCGGCGATGGATTTCTGGCGGCGGCGGAAATACACCAGCGCGATGCCGCCGCTCAACAACACGACGATGCCGATGACCGCCGGCACCAGCAGATCGCTCTGCACGGCTTCCAGTGCGGTGGCCAGGAATCCCTTCTCTTCCTGGGGAGCCGCCGGCGGAGGCGGCACGCGCTTATGCGGCGCGGCCGGCGCGGTCTTGGCCACGGGCGGCAGCGGCTCAGGTTTGATCTTTTCCTCCGGCTTGGCGGCGGCCGGTTTCTCGGCCGGTTTCTCCACCGGCTTAGCCGCGGGTTCGGCGGGCTTGGCCTCCGCGACCTTCTGCTCGGCAGCCTTTTTCTGCTGGGCCAGACTCTGGCTTTCGAGCTCGATCAGGCGCGATTCTTTCTTGAGCTGCGAACGCACCAGCCCGACCTTCTCGCTGAGATCCTTGTTTTCGAGCCGCTTGGATTCGAGCGACTCTTCCAGCGTGGCGGCACGGTCGGCCAGCGCCTGTTGCTCGCGCGCCGAGGCTTCCCTCGCGGATTCTTTTTCCGAAACCTTCTTGTCCGGCGTGCTCTTCTCCTGCTGCAGCGTGCTGCGTACGATCTTGAGCAGCTCGTCCTGCTTGCCCTTGTCGGCCGCCGCCGGGGGCGGTGTCGCCGGCTTGGCTTCGGCCTTCTTGGGCGGCACAGGTGCGGCGGGTTTCTCCACGGGCTTCGCTGCCGGCGCTTCAGCCGCCGGGGCTGCTGTCGGCGCTTCCGTCACCTTGACCGCGCTGCTGGCAGCAGCCAGCTTGAGCTTGTATTCCTGCCAGGCGTTGTACTGGGCACGGAATTCGCGCCGCGCCTGGGGCGCGGCAACGGCATTCACTTCCTCGCGCTCGGGCATCTTCAGAATCTTGCCCGCCTTCAGATTGTTGACGTTGTTTCCGAAGAACGCGTCCTTGTTGGTGCGATAGATCGCCAGCATGACCTGCTCGACGCTGACGTCCTTGTTGTCCGCGCGCGCGCCTTCGGCAATTTGCCAGAGCGTGTCGCCTTTCTTGACGTTGTATTCCGGCATCGCCGCCAACGCGGGCGCAGCGGCCGGCGTGGTCTCCGGTGCAACCGGAGCCGGCGCTTCGGGCGCAGGCGCGGCCTCCGCCTTCGGAGCCGCTTCCAGTGGTTCCACGGTAGGCGCGGCGGGTTCCTGCGGCGCAACGCCCTGCGCCACTTCCGGCGGTCCGAGTTTCGTCTCATCCGGCTTCGCCTCCACTGGAGGCGCTTCCTTCGTAACTTCTTCCTTGGGAACAATTTGCTCCGGCTTGGGTTCTTGCGGAGCTTTGGGTTCTTCCATCTTCGCCACCGGCGGCGTTTCTTCCTTCGGCGCTTCGACGGCTTTGGGTGCTTCCGCCGGCGCCGCTGGCGGCGCTGCGGCGGGCGGAGCCTCGGCGACGGGCGCCGACGGCGCGGGCGTCGGAACCGCGGGCGCGGCGGCCGGCGCGGGCGGAGTGATCACGGGCGTTTCAACCGGAGCAGCCTTGCTGGCGATTTTGTATGGCGGATCGATCAGCGCAGTGTATTCGCGCACCAGACGTCCACCGGGCCACTCGACTTGCAGGAGCAAATGCAGGAACGGTTCGTCGAGCTGCTGTTCAGTACGCAGCTCGAGAAAATACCGGCCATCGGCACGCTTGGTGACGACGAACTTGATCTGGGAAAGCAGCGGCAGGCGATCCACACCCGCAGCGTCGAAGTCGGCGCGCGAAGCGAGCGTCACGCTGAGGCCTTTCAGTTCCTTCTCGGTGGCGGAAGTGAAATCGATCTCGGCGTTGAGCGGTTCATTGAGCGCGGACAGAACCTTGAGCTTGCCAAGCGCCAGCGCATGACTGGTAACGGGGAAGAGCGCGATCATGCAGACGATCATCCAATGCCGCGCGCGCGCCATGACCCTCCTGTTCCGAGACATCCTTTTCACCCCTCTTGGTTTCAACGGGTTTCCCTGTGCAAAGCCTTTATAAGACCGGGAGTTATGTAAATAAATAGCAATAGTCTTTATAAATCTCAACTAACTATAGCGTACGGATGGTTTTTTACCAGACATTCCCCGTCCGGACTATCGTCATTTCGTCCCTGAATCGGGCCGGGATATGCGGGTTTTTGACGCGGGCGAACCGCCCTGCTGTGCGAGACCCCCAATTCAAATCCAGCGTGATTTGACCCTTATTTTTTTATAGTCGCTGCCATCGCCGACATCAATATAGACATGCCGGCGCGGCAGGAACGGCGGGATATCGGGGAATTACTTGAATTCCAGCAGAATACGCAGCATCCGGCGCAGCGGCTCGGCGGCGCCCCACAGCAACTGGTCGCCCACGGTGAAGGCGCCGAGATACTGGCTGCCCATGTTGAGCTTGCGCAGCCGCCCCACCGGCACGGTCAGGGTGCCGGTCACCGCCGCCGGCGTGAGTTCTTTCATGGAGACCTCGCGCCGGTTCGGCACCACTTTGACCCAGGCATTCGACGACTTGATCATCCCCTCGATTTCATTCAGCGGGATGTCCTTGGTCAGCTTGATGGTCAGCGCCTGGCTGTGGCAACGCATGGCGCCGATGCGCACGCAGATGACGTCGATCGGAATCGGCTTGTCGCCGCGGCCGAGAATCTTGTTGGTCTCGGCCTGCCCCTTCCACTCCTCTTTCGATTGCCCGCTCTCGAGTTCCTTGTCGATCCACGGGATCAGCGAACCCGCGAGCGGCACGCCGAAGAACTCGGTCGGATACTGCGAGCCGCGAATCGTCTCCGCCACCTGGCGGTCGATGTCGAGGATCGCCGAGGAAGGATTGTCGAGCAGCGGCTTCACCGACGCATGGGCCGCGCCCATCTGCTTCAGCAGCTCGCGCATGTTGTTCGCGCCGGCGCCGGAGGCGGCCTGGTAGGTCATCGCGCTCATCCATTCCACGTAACCCTTCTGGAACAACGCACCGAGCGCCATGAGCATGAGCGACACCGTGCAGTTACCGCCGATGTAATTCTTGGTGCCGCCGGCGATCGCGTCCTTGATCACGTTCATGTTCACCGGATCGAGAATGATCACGGCGTCGTCGTTCATGCGCAGCGTCGAGGCGGCGTCGATCCAGTATCCCTTCCAGCCGGCGGCGCGCAACTTGGGGAAAATCTCGCCGGTGTAGTCGCCACCCTGGCAGGTGATGATGATGTCCATCGCCTTCAGTTCGTTAATATTCTTCGCGTCCTTGAGCGGCGGCACGTCCTTGCCGATCGCGAGGCCCTTGCCGCCGACGTTCGACGTGGTGAAGAACACCGGTTCGATATGATCGAAATCGCGTTCTTCCTTCATGCGGCCCATGAGCACCGAGCCCACCATGCCGCGCCAACCCACCAGACCGACCCGCTTCATTGATGCATCCTCAGAAAGTTCAAGATAATCGGCTTACTTCTCCAGCGCCGCCGCGACGGCGTTACCCATCTCGGCGGTGCCGACCTTTTTCGTGCCTTCGGTGTGAATGTCACCGGTGCGCAGCCCCTGGTCGAGCACCTTCGATACCGCGCGCTCGATTCTGTCCGCCAGGGTCGGTTCGTTGAGCGTGTAACGCAACATCATCCCCGCTGAAAGAATCGTGGCCAGCGGATTCGCAATGCCCTTGCCGGCGATGTCCGGAGCCGAGCCGTGAATCGGTTCGTACATGCCCTTGTTGGCGCTGTCCAGCGAGGCCGACGGCAGCATGCCGATCGAGCCGGTCAGCATCGCCGCCTCGTCCGAGAGAATATCGCCGAAAATGTTTCCGGTCACGATCACGTCGAACTGCTTGGGCGCGCGCACCAGCTGCATGGCAGCGTTGTCCACGTACATGTGGCTCAGCTCGACGTCAGGATAATCCCCGGCGACCCGGATGACCACCTCGCGCCACAGACCTGAGGTCTCCAGCACGTTGGCCTTCTCGACCGAGCACAGTTTCTTGCGGCGCTTGCGCGCGGCATCGAAGGCCACCCGCGCCACGCGCTCGACCTCGTGCTCCGCGTACACCATGGTGTTGAAGCCCTGGCGCTCGCCGTTCGCGAGCGTGCGCACGCCGCGCGGCTCGCCGAAATAGATGTCGCCGGTCAGCTCGCGCACGATCAGCAGGTCGAGCCCCGCGACCACTTCGGGCTTCAGGGTCGAGGCCGAGGCCAGTTGCGGATAGAGTATCGCCGGGCGCAGGTTGGCGAACAGCTTGAGGTCGGAACGCAGGCCGAGCAGCGCCTTTTCCGGGCGCAGCTCGCGCGGCAGCATGTCCCATTTCACGCCGCCGACCGCACCCAGCAGCACGGCATCGGCGGCTTCGGCCAGCCTCAGCGTGGCCACCGGCAACGGATGGTGGTGCAGATCGTAGGCGGTGCCGCCGACCGGCTCGGTTTCCATTTCGATCTTGAGGCCGAAATCGCGGCGCAGGCGCTCGAGCACCTTGACCGCTTCGGCGATCACTTCGGGTCCAATGCCGTCGCCGGGCAATACCGCGATTTTCCTGGTCATATTTGGTTCCTTTTATTTCGCAAAGAGCCACGGCGCTTCTTGGCGGCGCCGCGCTTCATAGGTCTTGATCGCGTCCACGTGTTGCAGCGTGAGCCCGATGTCATCGAGTCCGTTCAACAGGCAGTGCCTGCGGAACGCATCGATTTCGAACTTGAACACCCTGCCCGAGGGCGTTGCCACGGTCTGCGCGGCAAGGTCCACGGTCAGACGGTAGCCCGGCGTCGCTTCGGTTTCACGAAACAGCAGATCCACAGCGTCGCGCTCGAGCACGATCGGCAGCAAACCATTCTTGAAGCTGTTGTTGTAGAAAATATCGGCGTAGCTCGGCGCGATGATGACGCGGAAGCCGTAATCCATGAGCGCCCACGGCGCATGCTCGCGCGACGAGCCGCAGCCGAAGTTGTCGCGCGCGAGCAGCACCTGCGCGCCGCGGTAGCGTGGCTGGTTCAGCACGAAGTCAGGATTGATCCGGCGCTTGCTGTGATCCATCCCCGGCTCGCCCGGATCGAGATAACGCCAGTCATCGAACAAACTGGGTCCGAAACCGGTGCGCTTGATCGATTTCAAATATTGCTTGGGAATGATCGCGTCCGTGTCGACATTGGCGCGGTCCAGCGGCGCCGCCAAGCCCGTCAATTTCTCAAACTTCTGCATTTAAAGGTCCATTCAATTTAACAGTACATACTTGCCATCCCTGGCGGAACATTCCGTCTTCGGTATACCCCAGCCTGCACATCCATGTGCAGGCGCTCGCTGGGATGAAGACACGTTAGGTGTCTTCGTCTCATTCCAGTTCGCCCCGCACGTCCACGAAATGCCCGGCGATCGCCGCGGCCGCGGCCATCGCCGGACTGACGAGATGCGTGCGTCCGCCGGCGCCCTGGCGACCCTCGAAGTTGCGGTTCGACGTCGAGGCACAACGTTCGCCTGGTCCGAGTCGGTCGGCGTTCATGGCGAGACACATCGAGCAACCCGGTGCGCGCCACTCAAACCCGGCGTCGAGAAAAATTTTATCGAGTCCTTCCTTTTCGGCCTGCGCTTTCACCAGACCGGAACCCGGCACCACCATCGCCAGCTTGATGTTCTTCGCCACGCGCTTGCCTTGCACCACCTTGGCCGCGGCGCGCAAATCCTCGATGCGCGAGTTGGTGCACGAGCCGATGAAAATCTTGTCCAGCGCGATATCGCGTATCGGCGTGCCGGGTTTCAGCCCCATGTACCGGAGTGCCTGCTGCATGCCGGTACGCCTCACGGCATCGGTTTCCTGTTCCGGATCGGGCACTGCGCCGTCCACCGGCACCACCATTTCCGGCGACGTGCCCCAACTCACCTGCGGCTTGAGATCGGCGGCATTGAGTACAACCTCCTTATCAAACTTGGCGTCGGCATCGCTCTTCATTTCGCGCCACGCTTTCACAGCCATGTCCCACATCTCACCCTTGGGCGCATAAGGACGGCCGCGGAAATATTCAATCGTCTTGTTGTCCACCGCGATCATGCCGGCACGCGCGCCGGCCTCGATGGCCATGTTGCACACGGTCATGCGTCCTTCGACCGACAGCTGTTCGATCGCCGTGCCGGCGAATTCGATCGCATGCCCCGTGCCGCCGGCGGTTCCGATGCGGCCGATGATCGCGAGCACGATGTCCTTGGCGGTCACGCCCGCCGGGAGAGCGCCGTCCACGCGCACGCGCATGTTCTTCGCCTTCTTTAGGATCAAACATTGCGTCGCGAGCACGTGCTCCACCTCGGAAGTGCCGATGCCGAAGGCGAGCGCGCCGAACGCGCCGTGGGTCGAGGTATGCGAATCGCCGCACACCACGGTCATGCCCGGCAAGGTCGCGCCCTGCTCGGGTCCGATGACGTGCACGATGCCCTGGCGCGCGTCGTTCATGCCGAATTCGGTGATGCCGAAGTCATGGCAATTTTGATCGAGCGTCTCGACCTGGAGCCGTGACACCGGATCGGCGATGCCTTTGGCGCGGTCGGTGGTCGGCACGTTGTGGTCGGCGGTGGCGAGGTTGGCGTCCACCCGCCACAACGGGCGGCCGGCGAGCCGCAACCCCTCGAAGGCCTGCGGGCTGGTCACCTCATGCACCAAATGACGGTCAATATAAAGGAGGCAGGTGCCGTCGTCGTTGCGACGCACCACATGCGCATCCCAGAGTTTGTCGTACAGGGTTTTTCCGGACATGTCAGCGTAAACCGTACTGGAATGCGCAAATCCTAGGCAGAATCCATAAATAACACAAATTCATATTTATCATGTGATATATTCTTTAAGGTTATGGATATATCCGCCCTGCAAGCCTTCCTGGCCGTGGCCGAATCCGGCTCGTTTTCGCGCGCCGCGGAGAAGATTTACCTGACCCAGCCGGCGATCAGCAAGCGCATCGCCGCCCTGGAAAAACAGATTGGCGCACGCCTGTTCGACCGCATCGGCCGCGGGATACGCCTGACCGAGGCCGGCGAAGCGCTGCTCATACGCACCCGCGCGATCCTGAAAGAACTGGAGGACGTGAAACGCGGCATCGCCAATCTTTCCGGCACGATTGCCGGGGAATTGTCCCTGGCCACCAGCCATCATATCGGCCTGCACCGCCTGCCGCCGGCGCTCAAGCGCTTTCATGAAACCTACACGAATGTACGGTTGAATCTGCATTTCATGGATTCGGAAAAGGCCTGCAATGCAGTAGCGAGGGGCGATCTGGAACTGGCGGTGGTCACCCTGCCGCCCACGGCCGCGGCGCCCCTGAAACTGGAGAAAATCTGGGACGATCCGCTGGATATCGTGGTCAGCCGCAGCCATCCGCTGGCGAAGGTGAAACACGTGCAAGCCGCGATGTTGCTGGATTATCCGGCGATTCTGCCCGGCCCCGGTACTTACACGCGCGAAATCATTCTCAATGCCTTTGGCCCGCTGCGCGACAAGATTCAGGTCGGGATGGCCACCAATTACCTGGAAGTGCTCAAAATGCTCGCCGCCATCGGCCTCGGGTGGAGTGCGCTGCCACGTACTATGATTGACGAAGGGCTGAAAGTGGTCCAGATTGAAAAAAGGGAGATACGTCGTGAACTGGGAATTGTCACCCACGAGAAGCGCACCCTCTCCAACGCCGGTCAGGCGATGATTCGGATAATCCGGGAAATAGCGGCATGAGCCGCGGAGCAGGGGCCCCACGCAGTGGGGATGCGACCGGCGAATTGACGCAGACCGCCGACAACGAGGTGGTGAGTTTTATCGAGGCATAACGGAGGCGGTAAGTGAACTTTAAAGAGTTGTTGTCGCAGTTGGAAGAACACCTGGGCGCTCACCAGTTCCCGGTGAACCCGGCCGCGACCACTATCAAGAACGTTTTCGACGGCAGCCCGTTGCATCACGATATGATGACGGGGCTGGTGCGCGCGATTTACGTTTCGAATGCCTGCCGCCGTCTGACCGATCCGGTGAGTCTGGACAACACGCTGCACGCGCTCGCGCCGATCCGCCAGGAAGCGCTGCGCTCGACGGCGACTGACGTGGATCTGTATCGATTGCTCGACGATCTCGGCGTCGCCTTGAACGAAATCTTCGCCGACACCCGTGCGCCGATCAAAGTCGCCGCGCCGGTCCGGCGCACCGCCGAAATCATTCCGCTGTCGGCCTATCGGCGGCAGCGCTTTCTCAAGTCTTCGGCTTAATCAGAAACCAGGCAACCAGAAACGCCAGCCCCGCGCTCGCGGCGGCAATATTAAAAGTTACCGTCGGACCCAGCGTCACCCAGGTGTGACCGCTGTAGAAACTCCCCACCGCCCCGCCGATTCCGAAACTCAGGCTGCCGTAAATCGCTTGCCCGCGATGCTGATGTTTCCCGGTGAAGAACCGATGCACCAGTTGCATCGCGGTGGCATGGAAGCTCCCGAAGGTTGCGGCGTGCAACGTCTGCGCCAATACCAGCACGGTGAGGCTCTCCGGATAATGGCCGATCAACAGCCAGCGCACCGCGGCGAGGAAGAAACTCGCGACCAGCACCGCGCGCAGCGCCACGCGCGCGAGCAGACGCTGCATCACCAGAAACACGCCGATCTCGCATAGCACCGCGAATGCCCACAGCAGGCCGATCAGCGTCTTCGAGTAACCGTAGCCTTCCAGATAAATCGAATAGAAGGTGTAGTACGGTCCGTGGCTGATCTGCATCAGCAGACACGCGAGCAGAAAGGCGAACACCTCGGGACGTAGCAGCGCCTGGCGGAACGGTCCGGCGTGCTCGACCGAACCGCGCATCTCCGACTCCGGCAGCGTCAGGCTGAACGACCCGATGCCGAGCATCATCGTCAGCAACGCCGGCAGCACCCACCATGGACCGTGCACGTCGATCACCGGACCCAGCGCGGTCACCGCGACGATGAAACCGATCGAACCCCACAGCCGCACGCGCCCGTAGGCGCCGGGGCGCGCGGCGGTGTGGCGCATGACGAACACTTCGAGCAACGGCAGCGACGCGTGCCAGAAAAAACTGAACAACAGCATCACCGCCGCCAGCCACCAGAACGACGAACCGAAGAACGCGCCGCTGAAGGTCGCGATCGTGAGGAACGACGCGAGCCGCACCACCGCCATGCGCGACTCGCGATGATCGGCGATCCAGCCCCACACCATCGGCGCCACGATGCGCGAGAACATCAGAATGGCAATGAGATTGCCGATGTCCACCGGCGTGAACCCGACCGACTGGAGATACAAGCCCAAGTACGGCACCAGCACGCCGAGGGTGGCGAAGTAGA
>JACQER010000091.1 GCA_016200465.1 Gammaproteobacteria bacterium
CGTCATCCTACGGTTCCGTATCACGGATTATGGCCTGACGCCCAAATCATGGCGCAAGGCGGTGATCGTATTTGAAGTCACCACAACGCTGGCCATCGCGGCCATCGCCTATGCCAACCCCGCTACGCGACCCATTGCCGGCGTCTACCTGGTCACCGAAACCATTGAAGAGACCGCCGAAGCCTATGGCGGGTTTTGGGCCTTGGATAATATCTACCGTCCGGTCCGGATTGAGGCGGAAGTCATTACGCTCCCCACAGGAACTCAAGCGTGGAAAGACAGTGCCACCGGGTTCTCGGATAGGAGCTTGACTCGCATGGTGAGAAAAGTAAGCGTCACGGAACGCGAGGCGCAATTGGATAGCGCCCTGCACGATGCCGTCAACCTTATTGTGGCCGATCTACGCAAGGCACTACCCCAAGGCGCTCCCAGGCTTGATGGCGATGCGATTGGAAAATGAAATCGCCCGGGGTGAGCGCAAAATCTTCTTCCAGCGGTACTCGCGTTGCTGAATTCAAACGTTGTTACGAATGACCGCTAATGGCCGTTTCCATTTCATGGCCACCTTCGACAGCGGACTCTGGATATCCTTTTATTTCCGAGACAGGCTCTAGTCCTGCTGCGGCAGATGATCAAGGTGCTTGAGCACCAGCAGCACCCCGAAGGTCGAGATCACCATCCAGATCGAGCCGAACACCCACAGCAGCAGCGGCACCGAAAAATAATAGGTGCGCATGCCGATGCCGTAATAGGCCGCGGCGCGATTGAGGTGCACCGCCACCGTGACCGGCGTGACGCCGTGGCTCTTCCCGGTCTTGTCCGCCGGCACGTTGATCAGAAAACCGACGTGGTTGTATCCGCGCACCGCCAGCGAAAACGCGAAAAAGGCGATGAAGAAGTCCACCAGGATCAGCATCAGCTTGAAGATCCAGATGCTCGAATCGTGGGTGCCGGTCAGGTTCAGGATGTGCAGCGTCGGGCCGATCTTGTCGGCGTTCGCGAGCATGTTCAGGATGCCGAGGATCAGGATCACCGCGGTCGAGGCCATGAGCGTGGCGGCCATCGTGGCGTTGCGCAAAGTCTGCACCGACACCACGTCCCAGCCCTTGTCCATGGCCTGTTCAACCCATGAGGTGCGCGCCAGCATGTTCATGCCCTGCACCGTGCGCGTGGGGCTGCGGTGGCTGCGCCGGATCAGGCGCCATTGATAACCGCCGAGCACGAAGGCGCAGAACAGGAAAATCGCGCCGTCGATAATGTAATTCCAGTAATAAGAAATCAGTGAGGCCATCGGGTTCGGGTTTGTTTTTGGAATTGAAGCGAGCGGCATTTTAGCAAAATCGCCCCTGTTGCGCAGCCTTTGCAGTACTCGGCGGAGGAGAATTCCATTCCCATTTTCCTGGAATTCCCCTATGCTTGCCGCCCTCACAAGGAACGCTCGAACCGATCTCAAAAATATTCTCACTTTATGCAATTTCTCGATAAAACCCTATATAAACGTTCTTGCGCCGATGGCGTTGATCATTTTTGAGATCGGTTCCAGCCATGACTCTCGCCTCTCTGCGCCTCAACAAGAACGAAGAACGTCGCCTGCGCGCCGGCCATGTCTGGGTATTCAGCAACGAGGTGGACACGAAGCTGACTCCGCTCACGCAATTCGAGCCCGGCCAGCCGGTGCTGATCGAGGATGCGGCCGGCCACGTGCTCGGCTCGGGCTACGTGAATCCGCACGCGCTCATCTGCGCGCGGCTGGTATCACGTGATCCGAAATACACGCTCGACCAGTCGCTGCTCACGCACCGTCTGAACATCGCGCTGTCGCTGCGCGAACGCTTGTTCGACACTCCTTATTACCGGCTCGCCTTCGGCGACAGCGACGGCCTGCCGGGACTGGTGGTGGACCGCTACGGCGACGTCGCCGTGGTCCAGATCACCACCGCCGGGATGGAACGGCTGAAAAGTGAAATCGTGGCCGCTCTGCAAAAAGTCATCCGTCCCGCCGCGATTCTGTTTCGCAACGACACTTCCACCCGCGAGCTGGAAGGCCTGACGAGTTACGTCGAAACCGCGCTCGGTGAGGCACCGGAATCCGTCACGCTCGATGAAAACGGCGTGAAATTCGCGGTACCGATGCTCACCGGCCAGAAAACCGGCTGGTTCTACGACCAGCGCATGAACCGCGCGCGCTTTCGTCACTATGTCAAAGGCCTGCGCGTGCTGGACGTGTTCAGCTATCTCGGCGCCTGGGGCGTGCAGGCGGCCGCGGCCGGCGCCGGATCGGTGACCTGCGTCGACAGCTCGCCCAAGGCGGTTGAAGCCATACGCCACAACGCGGAACTGAACGGCGTCGCCGCAAACGTCACGGCCGAGCGCGAAGATGCCTTCGACCTGCTGCGGCGTTTGCGCGCGGCGCGCGAGCGCTTCGACGTGGTGGTGATCGATCCGCCCGCGTTCATCAAGCGCAAGAAGGACATCAAGGAAGGAACCCAGGCCTACCAGCGGTTGAACCAGATGGCGATGCAGGTGTTGTCGAAAGACGGCGTCCTGGTTTCCTGTTCCTGTTCGTATCACCTGCACCGCGATGACCTGCGCGACATCCTGCTCAAGGGCAGCCGGCACATTGACCGGTTCCTCGAAATCGTCGAGGAAGGCCACCAGGGGCCGGACCATCCCATGCACCCGGCGATTCCGGAAACCGGCTACCTCAAAGCCTTTTTTGCGCGCCTGCTGCCGACCTAGCCGCGGGCGGGCGTCGTATGACGCACAAGCATTCGAATTTATGCCATGCCGGCAGTGGTTTTTTTAATTTCTGAATATTGCCACGTCGGCTCTTTTGGTCCATCCTCAAGCAGCCGGCTTGGCAAAGAATTGCCCACGGATTCAATCCAAATTCCAACCAAGGAGAGCCCATGTCTCTTTCATCGTCGCTAACCCGCTTCGCAACCGCTGTTTTGTTTTTGATCGGCCTGACCGGCCTTGTCACAACCGTCCACGCCGCCGATAAGGCAGGCAAGTCCAGCGTCGTCATCCAGGTCAGTGAAAACAATCCGGCGATCTGGAACCTCGCCCTGAATAACGCGAAGAACATTCAGCAGGATCTGGGCAAGGAAAACACGAATATCGAGATCGTGGCCTACGGCCCGGGAATCAACATGCTCAAGTTCGATTCCGAAGTCGCCCCGCGCCTCAAGGAGGCCAGCGCCAACGGTGTCGCGCTGCTCGCCTGCGGTAACACGATGAAAAATCAGAAGCTGACTGAAAAGGACCTGGACGGTAACGTCAAGGTCGTCAAAGCCGGGGTGATTGAAATCATCAATAAACAAAGAGAAGGCTGGGCCTATATCAAGCCGTGAACGCCGCTCAAAAGCAGTGACGACCAAGGGCGCCTCCGGGCGCCCTTTTTTTCACGCCGGCGCCGGCGATCTTTCTCGCAAGCCCGACCGGCGTAGAATGCTCGCATGAAAATTCATCGTCTGACGGTGGATGAGGCGCTGACGAGCCTGCACACCGGCCCGGAAGGACTGTCTGCCGCGGAAGCCCGGCGCCGGCTTGGGGAATTCGGCGTCAATCGCATCGAACGCGTGCTCACGGAACACGGCTGGCGGCGTCTGTGGCACGGCTTCACGCACTTTCTCGCTCTTATCCTCTGGTTCGCCGCGGCGCTCGCCTTCTTCGCCGAATACCGGGAACCCGGTCAGGGCATGGGTCTGCTCGGGGTGGCGATCCTCGGCGTGATTCTGATCAACGGTCTTTTTTCCTTCTGGCAGGAACATCGCGCGGAACAGGCGCTCGCCGCGCTGCAACGGCTGCTGCCACACCAGGTCAAGGCGCTGCGCGACAACACGCTCATCACGCTTTCCGCCGCCGAACTCGTGCCGGGCGATATCGTGCTGCTCGAAGCGGGCAATGACATTCCCGCCGACTGCCGCGTGCTCGAAGCCTTCGGCGCGCGCGTGGACAACGCCACCATCACCGGTGAATCCGTACCGCTGCCGCGCGAGGCGCAAGCCTCCGCCACCGAGGAATTGCTGAACGCACGCAACATCCTGCTGGCCGGCACCTCGCTCGTCGCGGGTGAAGCGCGTGCCGTGGTTTTCGCCACCGGCATGCATACCGAATTCGGCAAGATTGCGCATTTGACGCAGACGACCGGCGCGGTGCTGTCGCCCTTGCAGCGCGAGATTGCGCGCCTGTCGCGCGTGATTGCCTTGATCGCCGCGGTACTCGGGGCGCTGTTCTTTCTCATCGGCCATGGTCTCGGGCTTTCGTTCTGGGCCAGCCTGTTGTTCGCCATCGGCATCATCGTCGCCAACGTTCCCGAAGGCCTGTTGCCGACCGTGACACTGGCGCTCGCCCTGGCCAGCCAGCGCATGGCGCGGCGCAACGTGCTCATCCGCCATCTGCCCTCGGTCGAGACACTGGGCTGCGCCACGGTCATCTGCACCGACAAGACCGGCACGCTGACCATGAACCGCATGGAGGTGAAGCAATTTTATGCCGCCGGACGCTATTGGGACGGTGACGCGAAAGACCTGACGGAAATCCCGGCGCCATTCTTCGAGGTCGCGCTCCACTGCCACAGTCTGAAGACATCCCATAACACGGAATTCCTGGGCGATCCGATGGAAGTGGCGCTCGTGCGGCTCGCGCAACGCGCGCGGCCGGGCGCTGAACCGCTCGCCAAAAGCGATGAGATCCCGTTCGATTCCGAACGCCGGCGTCTGTCCACGTTGCATGCCACAGACACCGGCGTCGTGCTCTACACCAAGGGTGCTCTCGAATCGGTGCTGCCGCTGTGCCGGCAAGTGCTGCAAAACGCCAATCCCGTGTCGCTGACCCCTGAACTCACGCAGTCGTTTCTCAAGGCCGAAGAGACCATGGCCGGGCAAGGCTTGCGCGTGCTGGCGTTGGCGTATCGCCCGCACGTGACAATGACCGGGCATGAGGAACTTGAACGTGAACTGATTCTCGTCGGGCTCGTGGGCTTCCGCGACCCGCCGCGTCCCGAGGTGCCACGGGCGGTACGCGTCTGCCGTGAAGCCGGCATCCGCGTGATCATGGTCACGGGCGATCATCCGCACACGGCGCTCGCCATCGCGCGCGAAATTGGACTGGTGCTTACGTCCGGGGCAACGGTCATCAACGGTGATCAGCTGCGCCGACTTGCCAACACCGAGCTGCAACTGGCGCTGGATGCTCCGGAAGTGGTGTTTGCGCGCGTGAGCGCCGACCAGAAACTGCGCATCGTGCAGGCCCTCAAGCACAAGGGCGAGACCGTGGCCGCCACCGGCGATGGCGTCAACGACGCCCCGGCGCTCAAGCAGGCGGACATCGGCATCGCCATGGGCGTGACCGGTACGGACGTGGCGCGCGAATCCGCGCACATGGTGCTCATGGATGACAACTTCGCAAGCATCGTGGCCGCGGTCGAGGAAGGCCGCGCGGTGTACGACAACATGCGCAAGTTTTTGACCTACATCCTCACCCACAACGTGGCGGAGCTGGTGCCCTACCTCGCCTTTGCGTTGTTCCGGATTCCCCTACCGCTTACCGTGATTCAAATACTGGCGATTGATCTCGGGACTGATGTGCTTCCGGCGCTTGCTCTCGGCGCCGAATTGCCGGAGCCGGAAGTCATGCAACGCCCGCCGCGTTCCCCCGGGGAACGGCTGCTGAGCTGGCCTTTGCTCGCGCGCGCGTATCTGTGGCTCGGCCTCCTGGAAGCGGCGGCGGCGATGGCGGCGTTTTTCTTCGCGCTGCGCGGCGGCGGCTGGAACTACGGCGAGACGCTGCCGGCCAACGATCCGCTTTATCTCCAGGCGACCACCGCCTGCCTGTCCGCGATCATCGTGATGCAGGTGGTCAACGTTTTCCTCTGTCGCAGCGAGCGTGGGTCGACGTTTACACGGGGAATTTTTCTCAACCGGCTGATCCTGGCGGGCATCGCGGTCGAAATCGCGCTGATTCTGCTCATCGACTACACCTCCTGGGGCAACCGGCTGTTCGGCACCGCGCCCATTTCATCGGATGTTTGGCTCTATCTCGCGCCGTTCGCTCTCGCCATGCTGCTGTTCGAGGAATTGCGCAAAGCGCTGGTGCGGCATTTATTGAATTTACGCAGGACGCCATAGCGCGGCGTATTGCGCCGCATGACAGCGCAAGAATCGGGTTGTTGTCGATGGTCTGCCTGGCTTATCCTGCGCCCATGAACAAGGTTAACGGTCATTCACAACGTGCCACGGATTACGAACGCATCGAACGCGCGATCCGTTATCTGGAAGAAAACTACCGGCAGCAACCGGATTTGAAGGAGCTGGCGCGCGACGCGGGATTGAGCGAGTTTCATTTCCAGCGCTTGTTCCGCCGCTGGGCCGGCATCAGCCCCAAACGCTTTCTGCAATATCTCACCGCCGGGCACGCCGTCCGGATGCTGCGCGAATCACGCAGCAATCTCGAAGCAGCCCATGACGCGGGGCTTTCCGGCGGCGGTCGCCTGCACGATCTGCTGGTGAATTTTCACGCCGTGACGCCGGGCGAGCTGAAGCGCGCCGGCGCGGGACTGACGATTCAATACGGTTTCCATCCGAGCCCGTTCGGGGAATGTCTCATCGGCGTGACCACGCGCGGCGTTTGTCATCTCGGCTTCGTACCGCCGGAGAGTCGGCGTGCGGCGCTCGCGGAACTGACAACCGAATGGCCGCGGGCGCGTTTCGAGGAAGCGTCACGTATGACGGCACCGATCGCGCACCGGTTGTTCACGCGTGGCAACGGTCAGGCGCCCGGCATCGACCTGCACGTGCCCGGGACGAATTTCCAGATCAAGGTATGGGCGGCGCTGTTGCGTATTCCGCCGGGAAACGTGGCGTCTTATGAAGACATTGCCCGGCGCATTCGCGCGCCGCGCGCGGTGCGGGCCGTGGCCAACGCGGTGGCGCATAACCCGGTGGCCTGGCTGATTCCCTGCCATCGTGTGATCCGCAAAAGCGGCGCGCTCGGCGGTTACCGTTGGGGAGAAACCCGGAAGCAGGCCCTGCTCGCCTGGGAGGCGGCGCGGACCGGGGACGTCAAATCTTCGGCAGCGTCACACCCTGCTGACCCTGATACTTCCCGCCGCGATCCTTGTACGAAGTCTCGCAGACCTCGTCACCCTCGATGAACAGCACCTGCGCCACGCCTTCGTTGGCGTAGATTTTCGCGGGCAGCGGCGTGGTGTTGGAGAACTCCAGCGTCACATGCCCTTCCCACTCCGGCTCCAGCGGCGTGACATTCACGATGATTCCGCAACGTGCGTAGGTGCTCTTGCCGAGGCAGATGGTGAGCACGCTGCGCGGGATGCGGAAGTACTCCACGGTGCGTGCGAGCGCGAAGGAATTCGGCGGGATGATGCAAACATCGCCCTTGAAGTCCACGAAGCTGCTCGGATCGAACTTCTTGGGATCGACGATGGTCGAGTTGATGTTGGTGAAAATCTTGAATTCATCCGAACAGCGGACGTCGTAGCCGTAGCTCGAGGTGCCGTAGGAAACGATGGGGCCGTTATTGGTGCGCTTGATCTGGTTCGGCTCGAACGGCTCGATCATGCCGTGGCTCTGCGCCATGCGGCGGATCCATTTGTCTGATTTTATTCCCATAAAAGATTTTTAACCGCCAGGAGCGCCAGGAAAAACAAAATTCTACCAGAAAAATCGAGAATTTCCTGGCGACTCTGGCGTCCTGGCGGTTCGATTTATTCTAAGTATTCTGGATGACGATGCTCGGGAACTTGGCCGAAAAGTCCTTCTTGCGCAGCGACAGCTTCGCGGCCACGCGCCGGGCGATGTCGCGGTAGATCTGCGCGATGCGGCACTCGGGATCGGCCACCACCGTCGGCTTGCCGGAGTCGGTCTCCTCGCGGATGCGCATGTCGAGCGGCAGCGCGCCGAGGAAATCCACGTCGTACTGTTCGGCCATCTTCTCGCCGCCGCCGGTGCCGAAGATATGCTCCTCGTGGCCGCACTTGCTGCAGATGTGCGTGCTCATGTTCTCGACGACGCCCAGCACCGGGATGTCCACCTTCTCGAACATCTTCAGGCCCTTGCGCGCGTCCAGCAGCGCGATGTCCTGCGGGGTGGTGACGATGATCGCGCCGGTGACCGGCACCTTCTGCGCCAGCGTCAACTGCACGTCGCCGGTGCCCGGCGGCAGGTCGACGATCAGATAGTCGAGGTCCTGCCAGTTGGTGTCGCGCAGCAGCTGTTCCAGCGCCTGGGTCACCATCGGTCCGCGCCAGATCATCGGCGTCTCCTCGTCGATGAGGAAACCGATCGACATGGACTGGAGGTGATAGCTCATGATCGGCTCGAGCGACTTGCCGTCCTTGGATTCGGGCTTCATTTTCACGCCGAGCATGGTCGGCTGGCTCGGGCCGTAGATGTCGGCGTCGAGAATGCCGACGGTCGCGCCTTCCGCGGACAGTGCCAGCGCCAGGTTCACGGCGACGGTGGACTTGCCCACACCGCCCTTGCCGGAGGCCACGGCGATGATGTTCTTCACGCCCTCGATCGGCTTCACGCCCTTCTGCACGCCGTGCGAGACGACTTTGGAGGTGATATTGATCGCGACGTCCTTGACGCCGGCGATGGCGGAAACTTTTTCCTTGAGCTTGGAGGTGAGAGTGGCCACGTGCCCCTTGGCCGGGTAACCCAGCTCGACGTCCACGGTCACCTTGCCGCCGTCGACGGCGATTTTCTTCACCGCCTTGGCCGCGACCAGGTCCTGCTCGAGATAGGGATCGATCACCGCTTTGAGCGCGGTTTCAACTTGCTGTTGGGATACGTCCGCCATGAACTCACTCCGAATTCGGTCTGTCAGGGGGCGCACATGCTACACCGGCGACCGAAAAAAGTCATGGCTGGGTGCGGCGCAAAACCGCGAATTCCCTTATGATACCGGGGTCAAACCAACCACAACCGACCGCCATGTTATCGTGGCGGCGATTTTATGCCCGAAAAGAAACGCAAAATCCTCGTCACCAGCGCCCTGCCCTACGCCAACGGCCCGCTCCACCTCGGGCATCTCGTGGAATACATCCAGACCGACATCTGGGTGCGGTTCCAGAAAATGCGCGGGCACGAGTGTTACTACGTCTGCGCCGACGACACCCACGGCACGCCGGTGATGCTGCGCGCCCAGCAGGAAGGCATCACGCCGGAGCAACTCATCGCGCGCATGGGAGCGGAGCACCAGCGCGACTTCGCCGACTTCGGCATCGGCTTCGACAACTATTACTCCACGCACTCGGACGAGAACCGCGAGATCGTGACGGAAATTTACCGGCGACTGTCGAAGGCCGGACATATTTCCAGGCGCACCATCAAGCAGGCCTACGACCCGGTCAAGAACATGTTCCTGCCCGACCGTTTCATCAAGGGCACCTGTCCGCGCTGCAACACGCCGGACCAGTACGGCGATTCCTGCGAGAACTGCGGCGCCACCTATTCGCCGACCGAACTGAAAAATCCGGTCTCGGCGCTGTCCGGCGTGCCGCCGGTGGAAAAGGATTCGGAGCATTTCTTTTTCAAGCTCGGCGATTTCAAGGACTTCCTGCGGATGTGGCTGTTTCCCCGCGAACACAAAAACGACCGGGACATTCACGTACAAGCCGAGGTCGCCAACAAGCTCGACGAGTGGTTCGACGCGGGACTGAAGGACTGGGACATTTCGCGCGACGCGCCGTATTTCGGCTTCGAAATTCCGGACGCGCCGGGAAAATATTTCTACGTATGGCTCGACGCACCGGTCGGCTACATGGCGAGCTTCAAGAATCTTTGCGCGAAGCAAGGCCTCAGGTTCGACGACTTCTGGGGCCAGGACAGCCACGCCGAGCTGTATCATTTCATCGGCAAGGACATTCTCTATTTCCACACGCGGTTCTGGCCGGCGATGCTGGAAGGCGCGGGTTTCCGCAAGCCGACGTCCGTGTTCGCGCACGGCTTCCTCACCGTCAACGGCACCAAGATGTCCAAGTCGCGCGGCACCTTCATCACCGCGCGCTCGTATCTGAACCACCTCGCGCCGCCGGCTTCATCACCGAGCGTTTCGGCGGAAAACTGGGCAAGGAAGCGGTCAACAAGGAACTGCTGCAAGAAACCCGGAACGCCGCGGAAGCGATCGCGGCGGCCTACGAAAACCGCGATTACGCCGAGGCGGTGCGCCTGATCATGGGGCTCGCGGACAAGGCCAACGCCTTCGTCGACGACCGCAAACCCTGGCTCATGGCCAAGGATCCGGCGCAGAACGAGCACCTGCAACAGGTCTGCACCACCAGCCTCAACCTGTTCCGTCTGTTGACGATTTATCTCAAGCCGATTCTGCCGAAAATCGCCGAGGACGTGGCGGCATTCCTTAATATCCCGTCGCTTACCTGGGCGGACGCGAAAACGCTGCTCACCGATCACACCATCAACCCGTACCAGCATCTGGCCACGCGCGTGGACCCGAAGAGCATTCCCGCGCTGCTCGATGAAGCCCAGAAGGACATGAAGACCATGGCCGAGAAAACCTCCGCAACCATCACCGAGACCAGCGACATCGCGCGGCACCCGATCCTGCCCGAGATCAGCTATGACGACTTCGCCAAGGTGGACCTGCGCATCGCGCGCATCGTCAAGGCGGCGCACGTGGAAGGCGCGGACAAACTGCTGGAGCTGACGGTGGACCTCGGCGGCGTCACGCGCACCGTGTTCGCCGGCATCAAGGAAGCCTACCAGCCGGAAGACCTCGAAGGACGGCTCACGGTCGTGGTGGCCAATCTCGCGCCGCGCAAGATGAAGTTCGGCCTGTCCGAGGGCATGGTGCTCGCCGCCGGTCCCGGGAAAAAAGATTTATGGATTCTTGCCCCGGATACCGGCGCGCAACCGGGCATGCGGGTGAAATGAATTCCGGTCCGGGATTTTCCCACGCAGAATCAGCGGGGCTGGCCGAACGTTTGGGATGATGCGCCCATAAATCATCCATATGTAAGAAACTTATTTCCTGACATTGAAATTTCCCTGTAAAACAGGACCATTCGACACGTAGAATAGCGGCCATTCACCACTATACTTATAGATAGTTGTGGTGGAAGGGAAAGCATGGAGAGCGGGACGCAAATTCGGCGTCCCGCTTTTATTTTCGCCGACAAAAAATCCAAAAGAATTCATGCAAGGAGGTGCGAGTCAGTCAATATGAGATGAGGTGGAGTTTATGTGCAACAAGAAATATCTTCCGTCGTTGTTTTTCACCATCGTCGTCGGTTTCGGTTTTTCAATCGCCGACGCCCAGGCCACTTCGGTCTATCCTTCCGAGCTGTTCGTCAACGATCCAGGCGCGGTCCTGATGGTGGACGGCACGGACCGGAACGCAAGCGTCTCGCTGCAGGTTCGGCTCGACACGCCGAACCGATTTGCCTTCGATTTCGGATTCATGAATAACGACACGTATGTCCCGATCACCGGGAAATCGCGCGCCAACGGACGCTATACATTCACCGGCGGTTCCATCGTCGATTTTGCGCTGCGCAACAAGGGAAACGACGGCCTGTTCGGCACCGCCGACGATCTCATTTACCGGCTTTCCGACGGCGCCGGCTATGCCTCGCAGCATTATTTCGCGCCGGTCGATCCGGCGCGCTCGCGTCATCCCGCGGTCACGGGATCGTATTTCCAGATTCTGAGCCTGAGCTGGGACCTGAATCTCGACGGTCTCACGGACGCGCGCACGCTGCTGCAAGTCCGCGGCGGCAAATATGACGGCATGATGCCGGCGCCTTTGGCGGTATCGCTTCCGGACGCTGCCTGGCTTTTCGGCTCCGGGCTCGTCGTGGTCGGATTTACCGCGCGCCGGCGGAAACGCCGCACGATTTTCCACAGCTTGCTGAAAAAATAACTTCCGCCCGCAAGCAATACAACTCATCCCCGGGTCAGTACAGACCGGGGATGAATTTTTTCACCGCGCGCGCGTAATCTGCATAGTCGTTGTATTGCTGCCGCAACCAGTCCTCCTCGTGCCGCGCCTTGCGGTCGAAGAAGACGCCGAGCAGCAGCGCGCAAACCGCCCCGCCGACGCTCAGCCACCACAAGGCCCAACCCAGGCTCGCCAGCATCACGCCGCTGTAGATCGGGTGACGCATGAAACGGTACGGACCACTGCGTCGCAACGTCGCGTCGGCGAGCGGTCGCGGGAACGGCGTGAGCGCATCACCCAGACTCATGAAGCCCCAGACGATCAGCAAGCCTCCCGACACCGTCATCAATACCCCCAGCCACGCCAGCGGATGAAGCGGAACGATCTGACCGGCGCCGAAGCGGATGGGAACGATGAACACGAGCAGCATCAGCGGGACCTGGGCCAATACCCATAATCCGCCACGGGATACGAAGGAATTATTCTGCGGCATGCGGCTGAAGCTCCGGTTCAGCCGCACACGGTAACGGTTGTTGCCTGAGGCGTAAAGCGCGGCCATACTCTCCGGCCATGCCGATACCGTCCCGACAAGCCGTTTCCGCCGACACGATCGACGCATGGCTGCCGCAGACGCAGTGCACGCGGTGCGGTTACCCGCGCTGCCGCGATTATGCCGAGGCCATCACCCGCCACGAGGCCGGCATCAACCAATGTCCGCCGGGCGGCGAGATCACCATCGCCGCGCTCGCCGGACTCCTGGATATACCGCGCGTGCCGCTCGACCCGCGCTTTGGCGTGCACAAACCGCGCGCCCGCGCCGTCATCGACGAAACCGTGTGCATCGGCTGCCGCAAGTGTCTCGACGTCTGTCCGGTGGACGCCATCGTCGGCGCGCGCAAGCTGATGCACACCGTGATCGCGCGCGAATGCAACGGCTGCGAGCTGTGCCTGCCGCCGTGCCCGGTGGATTGTATCGCGATGCAGCCGATCGTCCCCGCGCCTGACTCGGCACCGTGGCCGGAATACACGCGCGTGGAAACGGACCATTGGCGCGCGCGGACCGGGAATCGCCTGCGTCGTCTGGCGCAGCGCAAACGCTTGCGCGCCGCCGCGCGATCTTCCGAAGCAACACCGGCTCCCGATCGTGAGCGAATCCGCGCCGAGATACGCGCCGCGGTGGCGCGGGTCAGGGCACGCAAGACAGGCGCCGGCAGCAAGCCCTGATCCGCACATGAATGCACGCAAGCGTCGTGAAATTTTCGCCCGGCTCAAGCAGGCCAATCCGAGTCCGACCACCGAACTCCGGTACCGGAATCCCTTCGAGTTGCTGATATCGGTGATTCTCTCGGCGCAGGCCACGGACAAAAGCGTCAACAAGGCCACAGCGGAACTCTTCAAGGTCGCGCGCACGCCACCGCAGATACTCGACCTGGGCCTGCGCGGACTCAAGCGTTACATCAGGACCATCGGCCTGTACAACACCAAAGCCGCCAACATCCTCAAGACCTGCCGGCTGCTCCTCGAAAAACATCATGGCCGGGTGCCCGCGACGCGCGAGGAATTGCAGGCGCTGCCGGGCGTGGGGCGCAAGACCGCGAACGTGATCCTGAACACCGCCTTCGGCCAGCCGACCATCGCCGTGGATACGCATATCTTCCGTGTGGCCAACCGCACCGGCCTGGCGCCGGGGAAAAACGTATTGATCGTCGAGAAAAATCTGCTCGAGGCGGTCCCCGAGGAATACCGCCACGACGCGCATCACTGGCTGATTCTGCACGGGCGCTACACCTGCACCGCGCGCAAACCGCGCTGCGCCGAATGCGTCATCTATGATTTGTGCGAGTACCGGGCTAAAGTAATAAAAGCATGAATGCGAAACCCGCCGCTTCCGGATTGAGTCACGGCCACCGCGCCCTGCCGGAGCATGCGGAAAAAGCGGTGAAGCAGGCGCTCGCGAAAGCCGGGCTCGAGCGGGCCAACGCCATATTATTGTTCCTCACCCCCGAATACGCCGCCAATCCGGAACCGGCGTTGCGCGCCGCGGCGCGCGCCGGCGGCTGCCTGCAGGTGGTCGGCTGCACCGGCGCCGGCATTCTCACCGAAGACGAGTGGGTGCTCGACAGCCCCGGCGCCGCGGCCATGGTGCTGGGCGGCCAGGTTCAGCTGAGCATCGCACCGCAGGGAAAACTCGGCGACGAGGACACCGTGCTGAGCCTGTGCACACCGGCCGGCATGACCGCGGAGTGGCTCGACGTCGCCGCGCGGCGCTTCGGCGCGGTGTCGGGCGATCTCTTCGGCCACGGGCCGTTCAAGGTCTGGAGCGGCGCGCGCGTGGCGGAATCGGAGCAGGTGGACGCGATCCTGAGCGGCGTCGACGGCGTGATCGGCGCCTCGCAGGGCGTGCGCGCGCTGACCTCGCCGATCGAAGTCGCGGAAGTACAGGGCTACGACATCAAACGCCTCGGCAATTACCCGGCGCTTTCGGTGCTGGTGCAGTCGCTGCCGCCGAACGTGCGCGAGATGGAGCGCGTGCCGCTGCACATGATCATGGGCGGCGTGGCGATCGGCGATCCCGAGACCGCGATCCGCGAGGGGCGCTACCGGCTCAACCACATCGTCGCCGCCAACCCGCGCGACCGGTCGATCACGCTGTCGGAACGGCCGGCGCGCGGCGAACGCCTGTTCTGGGCGATGCGCGACGCGCTCACCGCCGAACGCGACATGCGCGCCTGCGTCGCGCGCAGCGCGCAGGCGCTGCCTGGCGCGCCCGATTTCGCGCTGCTGTTCCCGTGCATGGGCCGCGGCCCGAACTTCTTCGGCAACCGCGACCGCGATCTCGACGTGCTGCGCTCGCAATTCCCCGGCCTGCCCGTCGTCGGCATGTACGGCAACGGCGAACTCGGTCCGCTCGACGGCGTCAATCACCTCTATCAGTATTCCGCGGTGCTCGGCCTGTTTCGGGCCCGGGCCGCCTGAGCATGTTCGCCGGGCAGGACCGCGGGCAAACGCGCGAGGTGTTTTTCCGCGCCTGGCGCGCGCACCGCGAGGGACGTCCACTCCAAGGCGTGGAAAAGCTGATCGTGCAGGTGGTGCTGCGGCATCCCGAATATCATTCGCTGTTCGAACAAGCCGAGTCGGCGCGCGAGCGCGATTATTTCCCCGAGTCGGGAGAGACCAATCCGTTCCTGCATCTCGGCATGCACATCGCCATCGAGGAACAGTTGTCGCTGGACCAGCCGCGCGGCCTGCGCGATTATTACCGGAAAATCCTCGAGCGCCACCCCGACGAACACGAAGCCCAGCATCGCATGATGGAGTGCCTCGGCGAAATGCTGTGGCGCGCGGGCCGGGAAGCGACGGCGCCGCAGGAAACGGTTTACCTGGAGTGCCTGCAGCGGCTGGCGGAAGGCCCCGCCAAGAGCTGATCTCTCCTCCCGGGCATGATCCGGCGTGAAACTTTCGCCGGAGCGCCGGGTCCCATTCCTGGCCGGGATATTCAAACAAACTGCCGACCGGCGAAAACTTCCTCAACCACCGCACGGAGGAGTCATGACGCTGGCTCAGAGAACTGCGCAATGGGTCACGCCGATCATCAAGGGCCTCGATTCGCTGCAACCGCTGATCGACCTCGGCGTGCGCCTGTGGGTCGCCAATGTGTTCTGGAAATCGGGCGTCGAATCCCTGAAAGACTGGGAAATGACCGTCGATCTGTTCACGAATGAATTTCACGTCCCGCTGCTGTCGCCGCACGCGGCCGCGATCCTGGGCACCGGCGTGGAACTGGTTTTTCCGGTGTTCCTGGCGCTCGGGCTGGCCGGGCGTTTCAGCGCCGGCGTGCTGTTCGTGTTCAACATCATGGCGGTCGTTTCCTATCCCGCGCTCAACGAAGCCGGTCTCAAGGACCATATTTACTGGGGCATCCTGCTGATGGTGTCGCTGTTCCACGGCCCGGGAAAAATTTCCATCGACTATTTCATTCGTCGCCATTGGATGGGAAAATAATTCCCACGCATGAACCGTATCGCCGTCAAACTCCAGCCCGCTCCCGGACCGTCGTTCGTCCGCGCTCTCGGCGCGCATGGCCTCGGTCCGCTGCATCGCGAGCGGCTGCGCGAGCTGCAGGTCAACGTCGGGCGCCTGTGCAACCAGGCGTGCCATCACTGCCACGTCGACGCCGGTCCCAAACGCACCGAGATCATGACCTGGGAAACCATGGAGAAGATTCTCGCCTGGGCGAAAGCCGCCGGCATCACGGCGGTGGACATCACCGGCGGCGCGCCGGAAATCAATCCGCACTTCCGCCGTTTCGTGGATGAATGGCTCGCGCAAGGCAGCCGGATCACCGTGCGTTGCAATCTGACCGCACTGCTCGAACCCGGGCAGGAAGATCTGGCGGCGTGGTATGCGCAACGGAAAATTCGTCTGGTCTGCTCGCTCCCCTGCTACACGCAGAAAAACGTCGATGCGCAGCGCGGCGACGGCGTGTTTGAAAAAAGCATCGAGGCGTTGAAACGCCTGAACGCCGCCGGCTACGGCCGCGACACGACGCTGACGCTGGATCTGGTTTACAACCCCGGCGGCGCGTTCCTGCCGGTCGCACAGGATAAACTCGAAGCCGATTACCGCCAGCGGCTGGCCGAGAACTTTGGCATTGTGTTCTCGCATCTCATGACCATCACCAATCTGCCGATCAACCGCTTCGCGCATTTTCTCGAGCGCACCGGCCAGCACGAAAAATACATGCAATTGCTGGAGGACAACTTCAATCCCGCGACCGTGCCGGGGCTCATGTGCCGCCACCTGATCAGCGTGGACTGGCGCGGGCGGGTGTACGACTGCGACTTCAACCAGATGCTCGATCTGCCGCTCGGCGACCAACCGCATCGTTACTTGTGGGACATCACGGCGGATCAGCTGGCCGGAACGCCGGTCGCCGTGGATTCGCACTGCTTCGGCTGCACTGCCGGCGCCGGGAGCAGCTGCGGCGGCGCGCTCGCCTGAACTGGGGAAGCGCTGATTGATTCTGATGTCGTCATTCACGCGAAGGCGGGAATCCAGACGTCGTCCCCGCGGAAGCGGGGAACCAGAAAAATTAAGTTTTCCTGGATTCCGGCTCGCGGGCCTTCGGCCCTTGGCCGGAATGACGGGATAAATCAGATCTTTCTCTAGAGAAACTTTTTCAAAGGTTCGTAGTTCTGCGCCACCAGCCACAGATCGTCGGCGGTGTCGATGTCGCGCAGTCGCTTCAGCAGATCGAACTCCATACCCAGTTTTTCGGCGCGGGCGAGCGTGGTTTCGAGCACCTGATTGCCGCCCCAGGGCATATCCGTGAACAACTCGGGCCGCGCATCCTGAAGGCCGATGAAATAATATCCGCCATCTTCGGTCGGCCCGAGAACATTTTTTCCGCGCGCCAGCCAGTCGTTGGCCTGGTCGAGCACGTCCCAACCGCACTGGGGAACGTCGCAACCCATCCCCGCAGCGCAATCGTTACGTTCGCTGCCCTCACGCAGCGCGTTCAGCATCCTCGCGCCCAAGTCATCGCCGGTCTGGGCGGCGAGCCGGACATGAAACTCGCGCGCGAGCTCGTGGAACAGCGGATGATCGGGATCGGGCGAGACATACAGCGATACTTCGCCCGGCCAGGCCGATACCGCGAGCTCGACCGTGGCGCGGATCATGAAGGCGGCGATTTCCGCGGCGCGCTCGGGGCTGTACCCGGGTTGCAGTCGCGTCTTGACCTGTCCGGCCATCGGCTGCCGCGCGAACAGGATCAGTTCCGGCTGGCTCATGATTTATGACCATACCAGCGCACGAGGCGCGCCGGCGAAACGCCGAGCCAGTACAGGAAGCGCAGGGTCCACATCAGCAGCACGGTGCGCACGATGCCGTGACGTTCCCAGCGCCGCGAGGACGTAACCACCGGCTCGCGTAACCGGGCCGGTTTGCCGACCCATTTCAGGCGCGTGGAGAACTCGATGTCTTCCATCAGCGGCAACAGCGCGAATCCGCCCAGTACACGATAAACGTCGCGGCGCACGAACAGGCCCTGGTCGCCGGTGGCGATGCCGCTCAAGGCCGAGCGCCAGTTCATCAGGCGCTCGATGACGCGAAACAGGAAATGGCTTCCGGACAGACGCACGTCGAACCGTCCCCACACATGACCACGACGCATAACCTCGTGCATGCGCGTCACGGCCTCCGCGGGCGGGACCGTGTCGGCGTGCAGGAACAGCAGCACGTCGGACGTGGCGACCTGCGCGCCGGCATGCATCTGCCGCGCGCGCCCGCGCGGTGTCTGGATCAGGTAGGGAACCGGCTGCGTGCCGCTCGTGTCGGCGGTCATGAGCTTGCACACGATCTCGATGCTGGCATCGGTGCTGCCGCCGTCCACCACGATCACTTCGTCGAAGCGATGTTCGGCGAGGAGCCGCGACAGGCTTTGTTCCAGATGCGCGGCTTCGTTGAGCACCGGCAGAATGACGGCGACCGTCGGTGTGTCGTCGTTCAAAGATCCGGGGGAAGACATGAGCAATGCCGTCGCGGCCGGCGCCGTCAGCCGGAACGCGTCGTCTTTCCGGACAGCAGCATGCGCACGAGCCTGACGATCAGTAGCAACGGCAACGAAGCGTGCATGATGAGATCGAAGATATCGATGGGCCGCGAGAGCGTGCCGTGCGCCAGCATCTTGAGCTTCTGCCACAGATGCGGCTCGGGCGTGAACGGGGCCAGCCCCAACGCCAGCGCCGCGATGACCAGCGCCGTGAGCGGAATTCTGTCCAGCCATTGCATGCTTATTTCGCGCCCTGCGTGCCTCGTTGGATCAGTTCGATCTTGTAGCCGTCCGGGTCCTCGACGAAGGCGATGACCGTGCTGCCGTGCTTCATCGGTCCGGCCTCGCGCGTCACTTTTCCGCCGCGCGTCTTGATGTCCGCGCACGCCTTGTAAGCGTCGTCCACCTCGAGCGCGATGTGACCAAAACCGTTGCCGAGATCGTATTTGCCGGTGCCCCAGTTGTAGGTCAGCTCGACGACCGCGTGTTCGGTCTCCGGCCCGTAACCGACGAACGCGAGCGTGAACTTGCCGTCGGGATAATCCTTGCGGCGCAGCAGTTTCATGCCCAGCACGTCGGTATAGAACTTGATCGACCGGTCGAGGTCGCCGACCCGGATCATGGTGTGCAGGACGCGCATGGGGACCTCCGCAAAACGGTTCAGCCGAAGTGACAGATGTAATCGAGCAGGTCGGTGACTTCGATTTCGAAGTGGGAATTGGCGGGCACCGAGAAGCTCTGGCCCGCCTGGTACTCGCTCCAGCCCTGGCTTCCCGCGAGCTTCACGCGGCAGTGGCCCTGGGTCAGCTCCATGATTTCCGGCGCCTGGGTGCTGAAACGGTAGGTGCCCGGCAGCATCACGCCAAGCGTCTTCATCTCGCCCTCGGGCGTGATAACGGTACGGCTGGTCACCTTGCCGTCGTGATAGACGTTGGCCTTTTTCTTGATCTCGACGTTCTTGAAGCTCATTTCTTCCTCCGCCGCTTCGCGGCAATGCGCATGCGCAGCGCATTCAGCTTGATGAAACCCTCTGCGTCCTTCTGGTTGTACGCGCCCTTGTCTTCTTCAAACGTTGCAATCGTCGCATCGAACAGGCTGTCGGAGTCCGATTTACGCCCGACCACGATCACGTTGCCCTTGTAGAGCTTGAGCCGCACCGCGCCGTTCACGGTTTCCTGCGAGGCGTCGATCATCGTCTGAAGCATTTTGCGCTCCGGGCTCCACCAGTAGCCGTTGTAGATGAGCGAAGCGTAGCGCGGCATGAGGTCGTCCTTCAGATGCGCCACCTCGCGGTCGAGCGTGATCGATTCGATGGCGCGGTGCGCCTTGAGCATGATGGTGCCACCCGGCGTCTCGTACGCGCCGCGCGACTTCATGCCGACGTAGCGGTTCTCGACGATGTCGGTGCGGCCGATGCCGTTGGCGCCGCCGAGCTTGTTGAGCGTCGCGAGCACGGTGGCGGGCGACATGGCCTTGCCGTTGATGGCGGTAATGTCACCCTTCTTGTAGGTCAGTTCGATATAGGTCGGCTTGTTCGGCGCCTTTTCGGGAGAAACCGACCAGCGCCACATGGATGCTTCCGGTTCTGCCCACGGATCTTCCAACACGCCGCCTTCATAGGAGATGTGCAGCAGGTTGGCGTCCATCGAGTACGGCGATTTCTTTCCCTTCTTGAACTCGACCGGAATGCCGTGCTTCGCGGCATAGCTCATGAGCTTCTCGCGCGAGGACAGGTCCCACTCGCGCCACGGCGCGATGATCCGGATGTCGGGGCGGAGCGCGTAATAGCCGAGCTCGAAGCGCACCTGGTCGTTGCCCTTGCCGGTGGCGCCGTGGGCCACGGCGTCGGCCCCGACCTTGTTGGCGATCTCGATCTGGCGCTTGGCGATCAGCGGCCGCGCGATCGAGGTGCCGAGCAGATATTCGCCTTCGTACAACGTGTTGGCGCGGAACATGGGGAACACGAAATCACGCACGAACTCTTCCTTGAGGTCGTCAATGAAGATCTCCTTCACGCCCATCTTTTTTGCCTTGGCGCGCGCCGGCTCCAGTTCCTCGCCCTGGCCGATGTCGGCGGTGAAGGTCACGACCTCGCAATCATAGGTTTCCACCAGCCATTGGAGGATGACCGAGGTGTCGAGACCGCCGGAGTACGCCAGAACGACTTTCTTTATTTTTGCCATGGTTCAGCCACATGAATGATCAGCAGGAAAGGCGGCATTGTAGCGGATTTTCCGGCGCACCACCGTTCCGGCGCAGGCCGCGGAACACCGGCGGCGGGACCGGCGCCGCCCGGAAAGGGGCTAGCGCCGCTTCTGCGGCATCAGGTCGGTGCAGACCCCTTCGAACACCTCGGCGACCATACCGACCGACTCGCCGAGCGTGGGATGCGGGTGAATGGTCTTGCCGATATCCTCCGGGTCGCAGCCCATTTCGACGGCGAGCGCGAGCTCGCTGATCAGGTCGCCGGCATGGGTGCCCACGATGCCGCCGCCGATGACGCGATGGGTCTCCTCGTCCACGATGATCTTGACGAAACCTTCGTCGCGGCCGTTGGCAATGGCGCGACCGGAGGCAACCCACGGGAATTTGGCCTTGCCGATGGCGCGGCCCTGCTTTTTCGCCTCGTCTTCGGTCACGCCCACCCAGGCGATTTCGGGATCGGTGTAAGCGACTGACGGTATGACTGCCGCATCAAAGAAGGACCTCTGCCCGGCAGCCGCTTCCGCCGCCACATGGCCCTCGTGCACTGCCTTGTGCGCCAGCATCGGCTGGCCGACGATGTCGCCGATCGCAAAGATGTGCGGCACGTTGGTGCGCATCTGCCTGTCGACCTCGATGAAGCCGCGATCGCTGACGGCGATGCCGGCCTTCTCGGCGGAGATATGCTTGCCGTTCGGCGCGCGGCCGGCGGCGACCAGGACGAAGTCATAGACCTGCGGCTTGTCGGGCGCCTGCTCGCCTTCGAACGTGACCTTGATACCGTTCTTCATTACCTCGACCTTCGTTGTCCTGGTCTTCAGCATGATGCGATCGAAACGCTGGCTGTTCATCTTCTCCCACACGCGCACGAGATCGCGGTCGGCGCCGAGCATGAGCCCGTCCAGCATTTCGACCACGTCGATGCGGCAACCCAGCGTCGAGTACACGGTCGCCATTTCGAGCCCGATGATGCCGCCGCCGATGACGAGCATCTTCTTCGGCACGGCCCGGAGTTCGAGCGCGCCGGTGGAATCGACGATACGCGGGTCCTCGGGAATGAACGGAAGCTTCACGGCCTGGGAACCGGCGGCGATGATGGCATGGGCGAACCGGATGATCTTTTTCTCACCGGTCGGCGCCCTGCCGTCGCCCGCGGTCAGCGCGATCTCCATGTGATGCGGATCGACGAAGCGCCCGATGCCGCGTATCACCTCGACCTTGCGGCCCTTGGCCATGATACCGACGCCGCCGACCAGCTTGCCGACGACCTTGTCTTTCCATGCGCGCAGCTTGGCGAGATCGAATTTGGGCGCGCCGAAACTGACGCCGTGCTCGGCGAGCTTTTGCGCCTCCTCGGTCACGGCCGCGACATGCAGCAGCGCCTTGGAGGGAATGCAGCCGACGTTGAGGCACACGCCGCCAAGCGTGGCGTAGCGCTCGACGAGCACCGTCTTCTTGCCGAGATCGGCGGCGCGAAATGCCGCCGAGTAGCCGCCGGGACCGGCACCGAGCACCAGCACTTCGCATTCGCCATCGATCTTGCCGGTATACCTCGCCGCGCCCGGAAGCGGCCCGGTGCGTGGCGGCGGTGCGGGTTCCGCCGCGTGTACCTCGAACTTCGGCGCCGCGGCCTGTGTCGCCTTCGTCGGCGCCGCCGGTGCCGCCGCCGTCTCGACCTTTGGCGCGGGTTTGGTGGGTGCGGCAGGCGCCTCGGCGGCTTCCGTCGTTTCCAGCTGCAGGATCAGCGTTCCCTGTGCGACCTTGTCGCCGACCTTGAGTTTGACATCTTTAATCTTGCCGGCGGCCGGGGACGGGACGTCCATGGTCGCCTTGTCGGACTCGAGCGT
>JACQER010000112.1 GCA_016200465.1 Gammaproteobacteria bacterium
ATGCTCGAGCTCCATTCCGGGTGATAACCGCGCTTCGGGTCGGCGTGCTCGAACAGGTAGGTTCCGTCGAAATAAACCAACCCGTGCTCGTCGGTCGGGAAATGCGACGGCACCCAGTCGAGAATCACGCCGACGTTGTTCTGGTGCAAACGGTCGACCAGATGCATGAAATCCTGGGGCGCGCCATAACGCGCCGTCGGCGCGAAATAACCCGTGGTCTGATAGCCCCAGGAACCGTAAAACGGGTGCTCCGTCACCGGGAGCAATTCGACGTGACTGAAATTCATCTCGCGCGCGTATTTCGCGAGCTGGTCGGCGAGCTCGCGGTAACTCAGCGAACGGTTGCCCTCTTCCGGCACGCGCCGCCATGAGCCGAGATGTGTTTCATAAATCGACATCGGCGCGTTGAGGGCGTTTGCCCGCGCGCGCTGCTGCATCCACCGCGCATCGCCCCAGTCATATTCAAGCTCCCATACGATCGACGCAGTGCGCGGAGGAATCTCGGAGCGCAACGCGAACGGGTCGGCTTTCTCCACCTGGTAGTGGCCGTTCTGCGAGGTCAGGTGGTACTTGTAATGCGCGCCCGCGGCGATGCCGGGAATGAAGCCTTCCCAGATGCCGCAACCGTCCGCGCGCGAATGCAGCGAATGGACGCCCGGCCGCCAACCGTTGAAATCACCGATCACCGAAACGGCACGCGCGTTCGGCGCCCACACCGCGAAGTGCGCGCCGCTGACACCTTTGACGGCCATGATATGCGCGCCGAGCTTTTCGTACAGACGGAAATGCCGTCCCTGACGGAACAGATAGACGTCGTGGTCGGTGAGCGGGCTGACGCCGTGCAGGACTTGCCTGTTCTCGCCGGCGTGAGTGGTCGCCATGCAGGATCTCCTTAACGTCCGCCGCGGTATCGTCGGAATCTTGTCGACGACCCAATGTAGCGGATTACCCCGCGTCGATCAAACTGCGGCGCACGGCAACGGCGGAGGAAATTGTCTCGCCTCAGGTAGCATCAGCCTTGACGACAGGCACGGCGTGACGGAACAAGGAAAAGAAATTGCGCGTGGTGACGTCGGCGATGGAATCCATGTCGGACTGGCGCACGTTGGCGATGCATTCCGCGACATGGCGCACGAACGCCGGCTCGTTGGTCTTGCCGCGGAACGGCACCGGCGCCAGGTAAGGCGCGTCGGTTTCGATCAACAGGCGGTCTTCCGGAACCTGCTTCGCGACTTCGCGCAGCGCGTCGGCATTGCGGAAGGTGACGATCCCGGAGAAAGAAACGTGGAAATTGATATCGAGCGCGGCGCGCGCGACTTCCCAACTTTCGGTGAAGCAATGCATCACGCCGCCGATGTCGGCTGCGCCCTCCTCGCGCATGATGCGCAGGGTATCGGCGGCGGCGTCGCGAGTGTGAATGATCAGCGGCTTGCCGGATTGTTTCGCGGCGCGGATGTGGCGGCGGAACCGTTCCTGCTGCCAGCCCATGTCGCCCTGACTTCGGTAGTAGTCGAGTCCGGTTTCGCCGATGGCCACGACTCGCATGCGCATGCTCGCGCGCCAGCGTGAGGATTTCGGGAAAAGTTTCCAGCGTGACCGACACGCACAGCATGTGGCCGACCCCGTTGTCCCGGGCGCGCTGGAGCACGTCTTCCAGGCCGGCGTTTAGAGGTTCGAAATTAAGATGACAGTGGGAGTCAACGAGCGGCGTCACGTTACATCGTGTGCGTGAGCCGGTCGGAGTTGAGCGCGCCAGCGAGAATGCCCTCGATCTTGTTGCGCGCGATGCCCGAGTCCTTCTCGCTGAACTGGATACCGATGCCGGACGTGCGGCTGCCCTGGGCGCCCGGCGGCGTGACCCAGATCACGTGTCCGGCGACCGGAATTTTTTCCTTGCTGTCCATGAGCGTCAACAGCATGAACACCTCTTCCCCGAGCTTGTACGGCCGGCTGCTGGGAACGAAAATCCCGCCGCCCTTCACGAACGGCATGTAGGCGGCATAGAGAGCGTTCTTGTCCTTGATGGTCAGGGACAACACCCCCGGTCGGGCGGCCATGGGCGTGGGTTTCATCGGTTTGGCGGCACCGGTGGACATGGGCGGAATGGTTTTGTCGTTCATAAGGGGCTGTTGCATACTTTATTGTAGACGGCTCAATCGGACCCAGCCTATCAAAACATCTTCCAATAACAAAAGTTCATCCAGCGGACCGTCCAGCAGCCGCTGATACTCATGAATAACATCAATATATTTATATAACTCACTGACTTTATATTTATTTTTCCCCTGTTTCAGATGCGCCAGAATTTCCGGCATTGCCCGGGTCGGATCGAGCACCCCCAAGCCGTCCCTGATCAGTTCCGTCAAGAGGCCGTACAGCAAATTCAGGCAAGTCTTCGCTCCCACGGCTTTCCACCGGGCGGCGCAGGCCACCGGCTCCTCACGTCCCGCGCGCAAATTATCCAAGTCCTTGAGCAGGCCGCTACGGACTTCGGTGAATCCCTCGGCCAGCAAGGATTTTGCCAGCAGCGGCGCTCCCCCGGCCAGTTCCAGAAGGCCGGCAGACTCCTTGTCGTTCCCGCCGGTGCGTGATGCCAGCCAGGCCAAACCGGCGTCGCGCGCCGGCGCCTTGAACAGAACAGCGCTGCAACGACTGCGGATCGTGGCCGGCAACCGCGCCGGGTGGCTCGTGACCAGGAGCAGCATGCTGCCCGGGGGCGGTTCCTCGAGCAGCTTGAGGAGGCTGTTCGCCGCGTTGATATTCATGGCCTCGGCCGGGCTCAGGAGCAATATTTTCCGGCGGCCAATGAAAGGCCGGCTCTGGGCATCTTCGATCAGGCAGCGAATCTGATAAATGGTGATGTCGCGGCTCGCGCGCTCGCGTTTTTTGTCGCTCGCGGGATACCGGACCGCGTAGCGGCTGCACAGATCATCGGCTGACTCGACCACTTCTTCCGGCTGGATCACGTGAAAGTCAGGATGGGTGCCGGACAGGAACAACAGGCAGGACTGACAATGACCGCAGGCACTGCCCTGCCGGGGCTCGGCGCACAGGAGCGCCTGCGCCAGCTGCACGGCAAAGTCATGTTTGCCGAGGCCGGGCCGGCCGTGCAACAGCAAACCGTGCGGCAGGCGCTCGAACTGCCGTTCGAGCGTGGACCACAAGGTCTCATGCCAGGGATAACGTTCGGGCATGGCGCCAACCGGCGTGAGATTATCCGCGGCCACTCACGACCTCCTGCAACACCGCGGCGATTTGCCGTCCCACATTCTCCCGGCTCTGGCTGGCATCGATCACGCGCATGCGCCCGGCTTCGCGTTTCGCGCGCGCCAGGTAGGTTGCGCGAACGCGCGTAAAAAAATCGTTGTTCTCCTGTTCGAAACGGTCGGGCTCGCTGCGCTGCCCGGCGCGCTGGCGTCCGGCCTCTACCGGAAGGTCGAATAGCAGGGTGAGATCGGGGCGCAAGTCACCCTGAACCCAGGTTTCGATTTCCGCGATGCGCTGCGCCGGAATCCCGCGCCCGCCGCCCTGGTAAGCGTAAGTCGCATCGGTGAAACGATCGCACAACACGGTTTTGCCCGCGGCCAGCGCCGGGCGGATCACCCGGGCGATATGCTCGGCGCGCGCGGCGAACATCAAAAGCATTTCGCTCTCGGCGGAGATTTGCAGCTCGCGGCGATGCAACAGGATATCGCGTACGCGTTCACCCAGCTCGGTGCCGCCCGGTTCGCGCGTGACCACCACGTCGCGGCCGGCGTGTTGCAGCCATTGCCGGACGAATTCCAGGTTGGTGCTCTTGCCGGCGCCCTCTCCGCCTTCCAGCGTGATGAACATTGCTCGCGGCATGGCGATATTACCTGGCGGTCGCCGCACCGCGCGTGCTGGAAGCCGGCACGGGACGCGCTTTGCCTTTCAGCTGATATTTGATCACGGCTTTGTTGTGCTCCCCCAGGGTCGCGGAAAATTCATGGCTGCCGTCACCGCGCGCGACAAAATACAACGCGCCGTTGACCACCGGATGCATCACCGCCTGCAGCGAATCCTTCCCGGGCATGGCCACTGGCGTCGGCGGCAGCCCGGTACGCGTATACGTATTATAAGGCGTGTCGCGCCGCAGGTCGCGCAGCCGCAAGTTGCCGTCGAACGACTCTCCCAATCCATAGATCACGGTCGGGTCCGTCTGCAGCCGCATGCCGTGACGCAGACGATTGACGAACACACCGGCGATCAGGCGGCGTTCGTCGGTGCGCCCGGTTTCCTTCTCCACGATCGACGCCAGCGTCAGCGCCTCGTAGGCATCCTTGAACGGGAGATTGTTGTCGCGCCGCTCCCATTCCTGCTGCAACAGCTTCTGCATTTTTTCGTAGGCATTGGCCAGGACCATGAGATCGGTCTGGCCGGAGGAATAATAATACGTGTCAGGAAAGAAACGCCCTTCCGGATGCTCGCCTTTGTGCCCCAGCCGCTCCATGACGGCGCGCGTCGGCGCACCCGCGGTCAGATGCGTCAGTTTGGGTGCCGCTTCAAGCGCCTCGCGAAACTCCCGGAAGGTCCAGCCTTCCACCAGCACCACGGGATATTCGATGACACGCCCCGCGACGAGCTGGTCCAGCAGTTCCCGCGCCGTCATGCCGTTGCGAAAACGGTATTCGCCGGTTTTCAAGTCACGCTGGTGGCCGGTGATATAGGCCAGCCATACGAACGATTGGCTTTCCGGCAACACATGACGGCTGCTCAGGTCACGCGCAAAAGCACGCAGCGACATGCCCGGCTTCACTTCGTAAATCTCCGCACCCGGCTTGAGCGGGTGGTACCACGCCCAGAACAGATATCTGGTGACCGCGGCGGAGACCACCAGCAGAACCGCAATCGCTCTAATCAGCGACGATGGCATCGCCAATGGCCTCCCGGATTCGTTGTGTCACGCGGCCCAGGGGATAGGCCTTCGATTCGAGCTGTCGTACCGGCCACAGACCGATTAGGCTATTGGTAAGGAACACTTCGTCCGCCTGCAAAATGTCGTTCTTCTTGATTCCGGTCATTCGCGTTTCGATCGCCATCTCCGTCGCGCGCTCCAACACCAGCCCGCGCATGACGCCCTCCACGCCGCTGTGAGTCAGGTCCGGCGTGAGCAACACGTCGCGCGACACAATAAACAGATTCGTCATAATGCCCTCGATCACCTGGCCGGATTCATCGCTCATCAGTCCCTCGGCGCAGTTTGCGTCCAGCTCCGCGCGCGCCAGCACCTGCTCGAGCCGGTTGAGATGCTTGATGCCGGCCGTGGCGCGGTTGCGCGCGATCATGGTACGGCAGAATTGCACGGTCACGCCATGCGCGCGATGCGCCGCCGGATGATCCGGCCACGGAGACAGACTGACGGTACGCGTCGGCGATGCTCCCGGGTCCGGCGCGTAACCGCGACCGGATGGCCCGCGCGTGACAATGATCTTCAGCACCCCGCGCGCGACGCCGCGGCAAAGCTGTTCGGCTTCCTGGCGGAGCAAATGAATGTCCGGCGCGCCGATCCCCAATCTGGCGGCGCCGCGGGACAGGCGCTGCATATGCCGGTCCCACAACAACGGGACGCTGTTCGCCACCGCCAGGGTTTCAAACAAGCCATCGCCGTATTGAAATCCGCGATCGCGTACCGAAATGCTTTCGCCCGGCATGCCGTTGACTAACGTGTTCATCAGGCGGCGCCAATGGCAGCGAGCATGCCCTTCGCCTTGGCGCGGGTCTCGGCCAGCTCCCGCTCCGGAACCGAATCGGCCACGATGCCGGCGCCGGCGCGCAGACTTATCTCGTTGCCGTTCTGGATGAGCGTGCGGATCAGGATGTTCAAGTCGAGGCTGCCGTCGCGATTGATGTAACCCATGGAGCCGGTATAGGCCGCGCGCGGCGCCTGCTCCAATTCGGCGATGATCTGCATGCAGCGTACCTTGGGGCAGCCGGTGATGGTACCGCCGGGAAACACCGCGCGTATCACCTGCGCCGGAGAAATTTCCGCACGCAATTCGCCACTGACTTCGGAGACGATGTGATGCACATGCCGGTAGGACTCGAGCGTCATGAATTCCTTCACGCTCACCGAACCCGTGCGACACACGCGACCGAGATCGTTGCGTTCGAGGTCGATGAGCATCACGTGCTCGGCCCGCTCCTTGGGATGACGCAGCAGATCACGCGACAGGGCGCGATCCTGCTCGGCATCCTGGCTGCGCGGATAAGTGCCGGCGATGGGACGGGTGCGGACGCGGCGGCCGCGCACTTCCACCAGCCGCTCCGGGGACGAGCTGATCACGGCGCGATTCTCGCCCAGCGTCATGAGGCCGGCGAACGGCGCCGGGTTGGTGGCGCACAAGCGGCGGTAAAGCGATATCGCGCTGACCGGCGCGCGCAGGGGAATGCACCACAGCCGCGAGAGATTCACCTGGAACACGTCGCCGGCGCGGATGTATTCCTGCACTCGATGCACATGCCCAAGAAAACGTGCCGGATCCTCTTCCTCGATCTGTTCCGTTTCCAATACCTCGGCGGGCATCACGGCTGCGGTTCGCGCATCGGCCTCGAGCATGGGAAGAATTTCAGCGGCGCGTTCGGTTTCACACATGAGCAGCGCCTGCTGCAGCAGATGGTCGATGATAATCGCGGCCGGCATGCGTGTCGCGAACGCCGCCGGAAAAGCCGCGTCGTGGCGGATATCGCCGGCCGTGGGTTCGATCTGCGCCACCAGCTCATAACCGAGATAAACGAACCACCCGCCGGTAAACGGCGGCATCCCCTCCTCCGGATCGTCACCGGCGGCGGTTACGGACAGCCGTCGCCATTCGGCATCGAAGGCATCCAGAAAATCGCCGCAGCCGAGCGTCCTTCCATTCCGGCTCAGTTGCAGGCTGGAGTCCAGTGCCAGCGTGTCGCCGGGAAACGCGAACAGGATGTCATAACGCGCCCGTGGCGTGCCTTGCGCGACGCTCGCGAGCAGGTGTGGATACCGCTGAGGATTGCGCGCATGCAGCGCGGCGAGATCGGGAACCGTCGCCAGACGGCGGCAGACGTATCCCGGTGTCGAGGAGTTTAGCGTATGGGCCGGGTTGGCATTCACGCCAGCTTGCGGAACACCAGCGTCCCGTTGGTGCCGCCGAAACCGAAGGAGTTCGAGATGGCGACGTCGATCTTCATGTTGCGCGCCGCGCCCGGAACGTAATCCAGGTCGCATTCCGGATCGGGCGTGACGAGATTGATCGTCGGCGGCGCGATCTGGTCGCGTATTGCGAGCGCGGTGTAGATCGCCTCGATGCCGCCGGCCGCGCCGAGCAGATGGCCGGTCATGGACTTGGTCGAGCTCATGGCGATCTTCTTCGCGTGCGCGCCGAACGCGGCCTTGGCCGCGAGCGATTCGGCACGGTCGCCGAGCGGCGTGGAGGTGCCGTGGGCGTTGACGTACTGCACTTGTTCCGGGTTGAGTCCGGCGTTACGCAGGGCGTTGCGCATACAGCGTGCCGCGCCTTCGCCGTTCTCCGGCGGGCTGGTCATGTGATAAGCGTCGCCGCTCATGCCGAAGCCGACGAGCTCGCAATAGATTTTTGCACCGCGTTTTTTCGCGTGCTCATATTCCTCGAGTACCACTACGCCCGCGCCCTCGCCGAGCACGAAGCCGTCGCGGTCCTTGTCCCACGGCCGGCTCGCGGTCTCGGGGCTGTCGTTGCGCGTGGACAGTGCCTTGGCGTTGCCGAACCCGGCCATGCCGGTCGGCGTGATCGCGGCTTCGCCGCCGCCGGCGATCATGACATCGGCGTCGCCGTATTCGATCAACCGGCCGGCGTCGCCGATGCCGTGAGTGGCCGTGGCGCAGGCGCTGACCATGGCGAGATTCGGCCCCTTGAGGCCGTACATCACCGAAAGATCGCCCGAGATCATGTTGATGATGCTCATGGGTACGTAAAACGGAGAGACCCGGCGCGGACCTTTCTCGATCACGGTCCGGGTGGTGTCCTCGATGGTGCCGACGCCGCCGATGCCGGAACCGATGTGCACGCCGATGCGCTCGGCGTTCGCTTCCGTCACTTCCAGCCCGGAATCCTTGATTGCCTCGATGCCGGCCGCCATGCCGAGCTGGATGAAGCGGTCCATGCGGCGCGCTTCCTTCTCGGTCATGCCGAACTGCGTGGGGTCGAAGTTCTTGACCTCGCCGGCGATGGTCGAGGGATAGCCGGTGGCGTCGAAATTGGTGACACGGGTAATGCCGCTTTTGCCGGCCTGGATGTTGCGCCAGTTTTCCGCGACACCGATGCCGAGGGGCGAGACGATACCGAGACCGGTGATGACGACGCGTCGCTTGCTCAAAGACGAATCCCTCATTGCGGGCGCGGCGCTCATGCCGCGCTTATAAAACCGAAAGGCCGTCACCCCGCGCGGGTGACGGCCCCTCCATTTAATGAGTAATCAGTTCAGATGGGAGTTGATGTAATCAACGGCCTGCTGGACCGTGGTGATCTTTTCCGCCTGATCGTCGGGAATTTCGCAATCGAATTCCTCTTCCAGCGCCATCACCAGTTCCACAGTATCCAGGGAATCCGCGCCGAGATCATCCACAAAGGAAGCTCCGGGCTTGACCTCGCCTTCGTTGACGCCCAGCTGCTCCACAACGATCTTCTTGACGCGCTCTTCTACACTGCTCATGGGTGATTTTCCCTCCAAAATTGATTTACTGCCCTCGTGCGGGCGCATAGTTAACACCATTTGCCCAAAATCGTCCAGCCGACCGACAAATGATGCATTTCAGCATGATACTCGGCCTAATTCATGTACATTCCGCCGTTCACGTGCAACGTCGTACCGGTAATATAACCGGCCTGCGGCGAAGCGAGAAACGCCACCGCCTGGGCGATCTCCTCGGCCTGGCCGAGCCGGCCGAGCGGGATCTGCTTGAGCAGCGCCTCCTTCTGCGCGTCGGGCAGGGCGCGGGTCATGTCAGTGTCGATGAAGCCCGGGGCCACGGCGTTGACCGTGATATTACGCGAGCCGACCTCGCGCGCCAGCGCCTTGGTGAAGCCGATCAGGCCGGCCTTGGCGGCGGCGTAGTTCGCCTGGCCGGCGTTGCCCATCGCGCCCACCACCGAGCTGATGCTGATGATGCGGCCCCAGCGCGCCTTGGTCATGGCGCGCAGGCAGGCCTTGGTCATGCGATACACCGACTTGAGATTGGTATCGAGAATCGCGTCCCATTCCTCTTCGGTCATGCGCAGCAGCAGGTTGTCGCGCGTGATGCCGGCGTTGTTGACCAGAATGGACGGCGTGGCGCCGGATTTTTCCAGTTCCGACAGCGCCGCGGCAATGGAGTCCGTGTTGTTTACATCCAGCACGACCCCTCTCCCAACGACGTTATTCTGCTTCAGGGCCTGGGTGATTTTTTCCGCGCCATCGGCGGAGGTGGCGGTGCCGAACACCTGCGCCCCCTGCCGGCCCAGTTCGAGCGCGATGGCCTGCCCGATGCCGCGGCTGGCGCCGGTGACCAGGGCAATCTGTCCTTTCAAGATCATGTCTTTTCCTTATGACGTTTTAAACCGCCAGGACGCCAGGAACGCCAGGGACCGATATTCAAAAAAGTTTTTCCTGGCGACCTTGGCGTCCTGGCGGTCAATTTCATTTATTTATTGATTCAGGGCCGACAACGCTTCGCGCAATGTTGCCGGATCGTACACCGGCAGCGTCTCGAAGGTCTTGACAATGCGCTTGTTCAGACCCGCCAGCACCTTGCCCGGGCCGCATTCTACCATCCGGTCCACGCCGGCGGCGGCCATTTTCTCGATCAGCGCCACCCAGCGCACCGGGGATTCGACCTGGCGCACCAGCGCATGGCGAATCGCCTCCGGGTCGGACTCCGCCTGCAGATGCACGTTGTGAATCACCGGCACGCGCGGCGCGCGCACGTTCACGCTCTTGAGCCGCTCGGCCATGCGCAATGCCGCCGGATGCATGAGCCGGCTGTGCGCCGGCACGCTCATCGGCAGCACCACGGCGCGCTTGGCGCCGGCCGCCTTGGACTGTTCCACGGCGCGGGCCACGGCCGCGGCCGCGCCGGCGATCACCACCTGGTTCGGCGAATTGAAATTGACCGCGTCGAGCACCTCGCCCTGGGCCGCCTGTTCGCACAGCTTGCGCACCGCGTCATCGTCCAGACCCAGGATCGCGGCGATGCCGCCCTGTCCGATCGGCACCGCCTCCTGCATGAAGCGCCCGCGGTCCGCGACCAGCTTGACGGCGTCGCCGAAGTCGAGCGCCTCGGCACAGACCAGGGCGGAATATTCGCCGAGGCTGTGGCCGGCCATCATCTGCGGCAGCGGGCCCTTGCTCGCCAGCCACGCGCGCCAGGTGGCGATGTCGGCGGTCAGCATTGCCGGCTGGGTCACCTCGGTTTGATTGAGTTTTTCCTCCGGCCCCTGCTCCACCACCTGCCACAGGTCGTAGCCCAGCGCCTGCGAGGCTTCGGCGAAGGTTTGTTTGACGACGGGGAACTCGGCGGCCAGCGCGTTCATCATGCCGACCGAGTGCGAACCTTGTCCGGGAAAAACGAATGCAAGAGACATTTAATAAATCCTAAAAGATTTTTTCACCGCAAAGACGCAAAGAGCGCAAAGATAAATTTGAAAATAAAATCAAAAACGTTTTTATTCTTGAACGCCTTTCTTTGCGTCCTTTGCGCCTTTGCGGTGAGATTAATATTTCAACAACACCGAGCCCCAGGTGAAGCCGCCGCCGAAAGCCTCCATCAGCACCGTGTCGCCGGACTTGATGCGCCCATCGCGCACCGCCTCATCGAAGGCGAGCGGGATCGAGGCGGCCGAGGTATTGCCGTGACGGTCCACCGTCAGCACCACGTGATCCATGGACATGCCGAGCTTCTTCGCGGTGGCGGCGATGATGCGGTGATTGGCCTGGTGCGGCACCAGCCACTGGATGTCGGATTTCTTCATGTGATTCGCCGCCAGCGTTTCGTCGACGATGCGACCGAGCGTGTTCACCGCCACCTTGAACACTTCGTTGCCTTCCATCTTCATGTAGGCGGTGCCGTTGACGACCTTGTCGTAGCCGCGCGAGATGCCGGCGGGCACGCTCAACAGATCCTTGTACCGGCCGTCGGCGTGCAGATGCGAGGAAACGATGCCGGGCTTGTCCGACGCCGCCACCACCACCGCGCCGGCGCCGTCGCCGAACAGCACGCAGGTGGTGCGATCGGTCCAGTCGGTGATGCGTGACAGGGTTTCGCTGCCCACGACTAATGCGCATTTCGCCGAACCGGTGCGGATGAATTTATCCGCGACGCCGAGCGCGTAAACAAAGCCGGTGCACACCGCCTGCACGTCGAACGCGGCGCAACCGTGGACGCCGAGCCGCTCCTGCAGCAGGCAGGCGGTGCTGGGGAAAATCTGGTCGGCCGTGGTCGTGGCGACGATGATCAGATCGATGTCTTTCGCTTCGATGCCGGCGGCGTTGATGGCGCGGCGCGCGGCCTGTTCGCCCATGGAAGCGGTGGTCTCGCCCTCGGCGGCGATATGGCGCTCGCGGATGCCGGTGCGCTCCACGATCCACTGGTCCGTGGTCTCGACCATTTTCTCGAGGTCGTGGTTGGTGAGGATTCTGGCCGGCAGGTAGCCGCCGGTGCCGATGATGCGCGAATAGATCATGAAACCACCGGAGCCTTCTCCGCCATCGCGGCGAGTTCGCGCCCGATGCGTTCGGGGACGTTATTCTTCACTTCCGCCAGCGCCTCCAGGATCGCGTGCTCGAAGGCCAGCTCGTCGGCGCCGCCGTGGCTCTTGATCACGATGCCGTTGAGGCCGACCAGGGTGGCACCGTTGTAGCGGCGCGGATCGACGCGCTTCTTGAAGGCATGCAGCACCGGCATCGCCACCAGCGCCGACAGGCGCGTCAGAATGTTGCGCCGGAATTCCTGTTTCATGAAATGCGTGATCATGCGCGACAGGCCCTCGCTGGTCTTGAGCATGACGTTGCCGACGAAACCGTCGCACACGATCACGTCCATGTCGCCGGTATAGATCTCGTCGCCCTCGACATAACCGCAATAATTGAGCGAGCTGGCGCGCAGCAATTCATGAGTTTTCTTCACGATCTCGTTGCCCTTGATGTCTTCCTCGCCGATGTTGAGCAGGCCGACGCGCGGACGGGGATTCTCCTCCACGGCACCGACCAGGATCGAACCCATCACGGCGAACTGCAGCAGCTGTTCCGGCGTGCAATCCACGTTGGCGCCGAGATCGAGCACGTGCACGTGATCATGGATCGTAGGAAGAGTCGTGACGATCGCCGGACGGTCGATGCCGGGAAGGGTCTTGAGGACGAAACGCGAGGTCGCCATGAGCGCGCCGGTGTTGCCGGCGGACACCGCCGCCTGGGCCACGCCGTCCTTGACCAGATTGATGGCGACGCGCATCGAGGAATCTTTCTTGCCGCGCAGCGCCTGCGCCGGCGGTTCGTCCATGCCCACCAGTTCCGAGGCATGGTGAATGACGAGGCGTTCGCTTTCGGTCGCGTGCCGGTGCTTCAGCTCGGCTTCGATGGCGTCGCGCAGGCCCACGAGCGTGAGCTTGAGCGCGGGTTCGTCCCGCAGTGTCTTGAGGGCCGCGGGCACGGTGACACCGACACCGTGATCGCCCCCCATGGCGTCGAGGGCAATCGTGATCACGTTCTCAAGTCCCTGAACGGTTCCGGATCAAACCGGTGTTATTGATCCGGCATGAATCCTGTTGAAGGGAGAAATGCACCGAAAAATATTCTTGTGCTTTCATAGAGCTGTCAACATGCCGGATCAATAACGAAAGTCATTAAGATTATTCGAAAATTGAGGCGGCAAACAGCATGTCCCGAAGCCCGATTCTGGAATTCAGGTCGGCGATATTATTGAGCGGATACACGCCGCCTCAATTTTCCGACTTCGTGTCCAGCACCTTGCGGCCGCGATAATATCCGTCGGCGGTGACTTGATGCCGGCGATGCGTCTCGCCGCTCGTCTTGTCGACCGAAAGCGCCGATTTCTTCAGCTTGTCGTGGGAACGACGCATGCCGCGGCGGGAAGGTGATACTCGGCTTTTCTGTACGGCCATGATAAATCCTCGTAAGTAACTAACTCGTTTTCTTCAATCCGTTCAGCGCCGCAAAGGGATTTTTCTTTTTCCCTTCGGCGCTTCCGCCGCCGGCCGTGTCCTGCTTCACGTACGTCCCGGCCGGACATTCGTTCAGCGCATGCGTCGGCACCATCGGCAACGCCAGCAGCAATTCATCCTCGACCAGCGCGCTCAACGGCAACGGCTTGTCCACCACCAGAATGTCGGGCTCGTCGTCGAGCCTGTCACGCCGGCTTCCCGGCCGCGTCAGCAGCAGCCACGGCGCGGCTTCCACGACCCGATCCATGCCTTCGAGACAACGCTGGCAGGTCATGCGCAAACGCACGCGCAGTGTGCCGTGCATGACGAAGACCTGCTCGCCCTCGCCGCGCTCGAAGAGCAGATCGACGGAAACATCGTCCGACCCCTCCAGACACGTCTGCATCAGTCGCGGCATGCTTTTCAGCGGCAGCGTGCCGGTCAGGCGCGCGCCCCTTTCCGCGAGCTGGATCGGATCTATGGTCGCCGGTAAATGTCCGTGTGACTCTTTCCAAGATGGCGACATGATACCTTCTCATATCCTTTCCTTCCGGCGACGCCTGCGCCCGTCTCCGAAAGAGCTTCGCCTCGGGAGCCGGGCGCTATCCCCGGAAATGTCCGTGCGACTCTTTCCAGGATGACGACATGATACCCTCACAGAACCGGTCGTATCCGTTGCCGGCTAAACCTCCGGAATCGGGCGGTTTGGCGGGCAGGCGGCCAGATACAGGCGGCGCATCATATATTCGCGGCAAACTTGTGTCAAAATAGGGTTTTAGACGTGGCGAACCGGGCGGTTGTGGTTGACACTGCCGTCCCCATTCCGTACAAAGCTAGGCGGCATCCCCCGAGGGAATGCCTTGGCCGGTTCAGCGGAGTTTTCAGCTTGATCACAAAGATACTGGTTGCCAATCGCGGCGAAATCGCGGTCCGCATAGTGCGCGCCTGCGCCGAAATGGGCATCAAGTCGGTCGCCATCTACACCGATGCCGACCGGCATGCGCTGCACGTCAAAAAGGCCGACGAGGCCTACAACGTCGGACCGGACCCGGTCGGCGGCTATCTCAACGCGCACCGCATCGTGAACCTGGCCGTGGCCACCGGCTGCGACGCGCTGCACCCCGGCTACGGTTTTCTGTCGGAAAACCCCCAGCTCGCTGAAGTCTGTGCCCGGCGCGGAATCATCTACATCGGCCCGTCGGTGGACGCGCTCCGCCGCATGGGCGACAAGACCGCCGCGCGCGAAGCCATGATCGCCGCCGGCGTGCCGGTGGTGCCCGGCAGTGAGGGCAATCTCAAGAACGTCACCGAAGCGGTGAAGCTCGCCAAGAAACTCGGTTACCCGGTGATGCTCAAGGCCACCTCGGGCGGCGGCGGGCGCGGCATCCGCCGCTGCAACAACGAGGAAGAACTGCAACGCGCCTATGAGCGCGTGGTGTCCGAAGCCACCAAGGCCTTCGGCAGCGCTGACGTGTTCCTGGAAAAAGCCATCGTCAATCCGCGCCACATCGAAGTGCAGGTGCTCGGCGACAGGCACGGCAACATGATTCACCTGTTCGAGCGCGACTGCTCGATCCAGCGCCGCCACCAGAAGCTGATCGAGATCGCGCCCTCGCCGCAGCTCACCGAGGAACAGCGCGCCGCGGTCTGCGACCTCGGCGTGCGCGCCGCCCGCTGCGTCAATTACGAGAACGCCGGCACCGTCGAATTCCTGTTCGACCAGGAAGGCCGGTTCTATTTCATGGAGATGAACACGCGCCTGCAGGTCGAGCACACGGTGACCGAACAGATCACCGGCGTGGACATCGTCCAGGAACAGATCCGCATCGCCGAAGGACAGCCGATGTCGTACAAACAGGAAGACATCCACCGCCGCGGCTACGCGATCCAGTTCCGCATCAACGCCGAGGACCCGAAAAACGATTTCCTGCCGAGCTACGGACGCATCACCCGCTACTACGCCCCGGGCGGCCCGGGCGTACGCACCGACGCGGCGATCTACACCGGCTACGAATTCCCGCCCCACTACGACTCCATGTGCGCCAAGCTCACCGTCTGGGCGCTTACCTGGGACAAGGCCCTGGCGCGCGCGCGCCGCGCACTGCTCGACATGGGCGTGCACGGCGTGAAGACCACCAAGCCGTTTTATCTCGAAATCCTCGCCACGCCGGAATTTCAGGCGGGCAAATTCGACACCGGATTCATCGAAAAGCACCCGGAACTGTTAAACTATTCGATCCGCCGTCCGCCCGCCGATCTGGCCGCCGCCATTTCCGCGGCGATCGCGGCGCATCACGGTCTGTAGGAGACAAGCGGCAACCATGGCATCGTCATCGAAGAAGGTTCATGTCACTGAAGTCGTGCTGCGCGACGCGCACCAGTCGCTGCTCGCCACGCGCATGCGCACCGAGGACATGCTGCCGATCTGCGACAAGCTCGACAAGGTCGGCTTCTGGTCGCTCGAAGCCTGGGGCGGCGCCACCTTTGATTCCTGCCTGCGCTTCCTCAAGGAAGATCCGTGGGAGCGGCTGCGCAAGCTGAAAAAAGCGCTGCCCAAGACGCCGCTCCAGATGCTGCTGCGCGGGCAGAACCTGCTCGGCTACCGCCACTACTCCGATGACGTGGTCGAGGCGTTCGTGAAGAAGTCGGCCGAATGCGGCGTGGATGTGTTCCGCATCTTCGACGCCATGAACGACATGCGCAACATCGAGGTCTCGGTCAAGGCCGTGCTCCGGGCCGGCAAGCACGCGCAGTGCGCGATCTGCTACACCACCAGCCCGGTGCACACCACCGAACATTTCGTCGAGATGGCGCGCGCGATGGAAAAAATGGGCTGCCAGACCATCGCCGTCAAGGACATGGCCGGCCTGATCACGCCGGCGCGCACGGCCGAGCTGTTCGCGGCGCTGTCCAGGGCGGTCAAGGTGCCGCTCGCGTTCCACTCGCATACCACCGTCGGCCTGGCCAACATCAGCATGTACCTCGCGGTCGAAAACGGCGCGAGCCACGTGGACACGGCGATTTCGTCGCTGTCCTGGGGCACCAGCCATTCGCCCACCGAGAGCATGGTGGTGGCGTTCCAGGGAACGCCCTACGACACCGGGCTGAAACTGGAATTGCTGCAGGAGATCGGATTCTATTTCCGCGAGGTGCGCAAGAAATATCACCAGTTCGAGAGCGAGTACGCCGAGCTCGATACGCGCGTGATGGTCAACCAGGTGCCGGGCGGCATGATCTCGAACCTGTCGAACCAGCTCAAGGAACAGGGCGCGCTCAACCGCATGAACGAAGTGCTCGCGGAAATTCCGCGCGTGCGCGAGGACCTCGGCTTCCCGCCGCTGGTGACGCCGACGTCGCAGATCGTCGGCACCCAGGCGGTACTCAACGTGCTCACCGGCAAGCGCTACAAGAGCATCACCAACGAGGTGAAGCTCTACCTGCAGGGCCGTTACGGCAAGGCGCCGGGCAAGATCAACGACACCGTGCGCAACATGGCCATCGGCGACGAAGAGGTCATCACCTGCCGCCCCGCGGACAAGCTCAAACCCGAGATGCATCGTCTGCGCGAGGAGATCGGCGAACTCGCCAAAAATGAAGAGGATGTTCTTACCTTCGCCATGTTTCCCGAGATCGGACGCAAGTTCCTCGAGGAGCGTGCCGCCGGCACGCTCAAGCCCGAGGAACTCAAGCCGCAGGTTTCCGCCGCCACGTCCGGGTTGCCGGCGCTGGCGCCGACCGATTTCAACGTCACCATGCACGGCGAGACTTATCACATCCGCGTCACCGGCGCGGGACACAAGACCGAGGAACAGCGCCCGTTCTTCGTGACCGTGGACGGCGTGCCGGAACAGATTCTCATCGAGACGCTGACCGAGACCGTGCCGACCGAGGCCGGCGTGGTCGACACGCGCCGCGCATCGCGCGGATCGAAACGCCCGAAGGCATCGAAGGAAGGCCACGTCACCAGCTCCATGCCCGGCACGATCGTGGACATTCTGGTCAAGGCCGGCGCCAAGGTGAAGGCCGGCGACCCGGTGCTGGTGATCGAGGCGATGAAAATGGAAAACGAAGTGCCGGCGCCGGTCGGCGGCACGGTCAAGGTCGTGAACGTCGCCAAGGGCGACAGCGTCAATCCTGACGAAGCCCTGGTCGAAATTGAATAAAAATTTTCACCGCAAAGACGCAAAGGACGCAAAGAAAGGCATTCAAGAATAAAAATCGTTTTTGATTTTATTTTTGAATTTACCTTTGCGCTCTTTGCGTCTTTGCGGTGCAATGAGTTCTTATGAAACTTATCCTCGCCTCGTCCTCGCCCTACCGCCGCGAGCTGCTCGAACGCCTGAAGCTTCCTTTCGAGGTCGTCTCCCCCGAAGTGGATGAAACGCCGCGTCCCGGTGAAACACCCTCGGCCCTGGTCGAGCGCCTGTCCGTCGAAAAGGCGCGCAAGATCGCCGCACAAAGGCCGGGCGCGCTGGTCATCGGTTCGGATCAGGTCGCGGTGTACAACGGTGTCGTCGTGGGCAAGCCGCACAGCCATGACAAGGCGGTGGAACAGTTGCGTTCCGCTTCCGGCAAGGCGGTCACGCTCTACACCGGGCTGGCGCTGGTCAACGCCGGTTCCGGGCGCGTTCAGTGCGAGGTTATCCCCTATCGCGTGACCTTCCGTACGCTCACCGACGCGCAGATCGAATCTTATCTGCGCAAGGAACAACCCTATTCCTGTGCCGGCAGCGTCAGATCGGAAGGACTGGGGATTGCATTACTGGAAAGATTCGAAGGCGACGATCCGAACACCCTGATCGGCTTGCCGCTCATCCGCCTGGTGCGGATGCTCGAAAACGAAGGGATAAAAATTATCTGAACCGCCAGGGCGCCAGGGTCGCCAGGAAAAACTTCTATTTCCAAAATCTTTCCCTGGCGTTCCTGGCGTCCTGGCGGTTGATTTCTTATTTTAAATTCGGGGCGCGGCCGAGGATTTCCGCGCTCATGGTCTGCGCCATGGCCGTGCCGATGCGCCGGGCGAAACGGTCGAACACGTTCTCGTGGAAGGTGTAGTCTACGATCTCTTCCGCGCCGATCACCTCGCGCGCGACGTAACCGGTGCTGCCCAGTTCGTCCACGAGCCCCAGCTTGATCGCATCGTCGCCGGTCCAGAACAGACCGGAATACATGTCCTTGGTCTCCTTCAACGACTTGCCGCGGCCCTGACGCACGGTGTCGATGAACTGCTGGTGTATCTGATCGAGCAACGCCTGCGCGTGTTTGGTTTCGGCCGGCTTGACCGGCCCGAACGGATCGAGGAAACCCTTGTGCTCGCCCGAAGTCATGAGACGGCGCTCGACGCCGAGTTTCTTCATCGTGTCCACGAAACCGAAACCGTTCATGAGCACCCCGATCGAGCCGACGATGCTCGCCTTGTCGGCGTAGATCTTGTCCGCGGCGGCGACGGCGTAGTAAC
>JACQER010000113.1 GCA_016200465.1 Gammaproteobacteria bacterium
AGAATGCCGTGATCGTCACCATCATCTGCGACCGCGGCGACCGTTATTTGTCGACGGGTGTTTTCCCGGAATAATATCGTGAACCGCCAGGACGCCAGGGTCGCCAGGAAATGCAAATAAATTCTCAGGAACCCAGGTGCATTTGGCGTCCCGGCTCTTCAAATGTATTTATTTAGAATTAAATTTCTTGGCGCTTTGGCAGTTAGTTTTGCAATTAACTTAAATAATCTTTTCCTGGCGACCCTGACGTCCTGGCGGTAAAGGCTTTTATGAATATATTAGCTTTCGACATCGAAACCATCCCGGACGTCGAGACCGGCCGCCAGTTGCACGGGCTCGATGGCCTGAGCGACAAAGACGTGGCGCAGGCCATGTTCGCCAAGCGCCGCGAGCAGACCGGCGAATCCGATTTTCTGCGCCATCACCTGCACCGCGTGGCGACGATCTCGGCGGTGCTGCGCACCGGCGACAGCCTGCGCGTGTGGTCGCTGGGCGAGCCGGATTCGAGCGAGGCCGAGCTGATCCAGCGGTTTTTCGACGGCATCGAGAAATACACGCCGGTCCTGGTCAGCTGGAACGGCGGCGGCTTCGATCTGCCGGTGCTGCATTATCGCTCGCTCAAGCATGGCATCGCCGCGCCGCGCTACTGGGATACCGGCGACGACGACCGCGATTTCAAATGGAACAATTACCTCAGCCGTTATCACGCGCGCCACACCGATTTGATGGACGTGCTGTCCGGTTACCAGCCGCGCGCCGTGGCGCCGTTGGACGAAATCGCGCAACTGCTCGGATTGCCGGGCAAGCTCGGCCGTCATGGAAGCGAAGTCTGGGGCCAGTTCCTGGAAGGAAAAATCGGCGAGATCCGCGACTATTGCGAAACCGACGCGCTCAACACTTATCTCATATATCTGCGCTTCGAGCTGATACGCGGCAATCTCGACGCGGCCGGCTGGAAGCGCGAAACCGATCTGGTGCGCAAAACGTTGCGTGACGCCGGCAAACCCCATCTCAATGCCTTCCTCGATGCCTGGAAGTGAGACGATCACCGTCATGGCGCGCACGGCGATGAAAACCCGGCATGAGCCGCACAACGCTTCGGAAACCCTGACCGCCGCCACGGTGGAATCGCTGAGTTACGACGGCCGCGGCGTGGCGCGCGTGGACGGGAAAACCACGTTCATCGAGGGCGCGCTGCCGGGCGAACGCGTGCGTTTCCGGTATTTCAACAAACACAAGAATTACGACAGTGGCGTCCTGGCCGAGCTGCTGGAAGCGAGCCCGAACCGGGTCACGCCGCCGTGCCCGCATTTCGGTACCTGCGGTGGCTGCGACCTGCAGCACCTGCGTCCCGAGATGCAGATTCAGGCCAAACAGAAGATTCTGGCCGAACACTTCGCGCACATCGGCAAGGTGCAGCCGGAAACCTGGCTCGAACCCGTCACCGGTCCCGCGCTGGGTTACCGGCGGCGCGCGCGCCTCGGCGCCCGGTTCGTGCCGGAGCAGGGCGGCATGGTTATCGGATTCCGCGAGCGGCGCAAAAGTTTTCTCGCCAAGCTCGACACCTGTCTGGTGCTGGAACCGAAAATCGCCGCGCTGCTGCCCGAGCTGCGCACGCTGGCTGGCGGTCTTTCCTGCGCCAACCGCGTACCCCAGATCGAAGTCGCCTCGGGTGATCGCACCTCGGCGCTGGTATTCCGGCATCTGGTTCCGCTCACGGATCACGACAGAGAACTCCTGCGCGCGTTCGGCCAGCGTCACGATATCCAGATTTATGTCCAAGCGCGCGGTCCGGATTCGATCGTGGCGCTGTGGCCGGAACAACCCGAAGAACTTTATTACCGCCTGCCCGAGTTCGACGTGCAAATCCGGTTTCGTCCCACGGATTTCATCCAGATCAACCATGACATCAACATCAAGATGATCAATCAGGCGATCCGGCTGCTGGAACTCAAAGGCGACGAACAGGTGCTGGATCTTTTCTGCGGCCTCGGCAATTTCACGCTGCCGCTGGCGCGCCGCGCCGGGCGCGTGCTGGGCGTGGAAGCGGATGAGGCCCTGATCGCGGGCGCGCGCCGCAACGCGCAGCTGAACGACATTACGAACGTCGAATTCGTGACTGCCGATCTATACCAGGAAAGCGGCGACACGCCGTGGACCGGATTTCGCGCGGATGTCCTGTTACTCGATCCGCCGCGCGGCGGCGCGATGGAAGCGATCAAGCGCCTCGCGCAGCCGCTGCCGTCGCGGATCGTTTACGTGTCCTGTTATCCCGCGACGCTGGCGCGCGACAGCGAATATCTGGTGCGCGTGCTCGGCTATCGTCTGGCCGCGGCCGGGGTGATGGACATGTTTCCCCAGACCAGCCATGTTGAATCCATGGCACTCTTCATTAAGCCCTGACGCATGGCCGCGCCGCAACATACTATAGAGGTCGATATTCCGGCCCAGACGCTGACCCTCAAGGACGCACAGGGCAAACAGATCATGCACACGCGTATTTCGACCGCGCGCAACGGCGCCGGCGAACAGGCCGGCAGCGAAAAAACCCCGCGCGGCGCACATTACATCCGCGCCAAGATCGGCGCCGACCTGCCGGCCAACTCGGTGCTGGTTTCGCGCCGGCCGACCGGCGAAATCTACTCGCCGTCATTGCGCGCGGCGTTTCCCAACCGCGACTGGATACTCACCCGCATTCTCTGGCTATGCGGCCTCGAACCGGGTAAAAACCGCCTCGGGCAAGTGGATACCATGCGCCGTTACGTTTATATCCACGGTTGCCCGGACGACGACCCCATGGGAGTTCCCGGCTCGCGCGGCTGCGTGAAAATGCGCAACAGCGAAATCATCGAACTTTTCGACCGCGTCGCCCCCGGCACGCGCGTGATCATCAATGGCTGATCATGTCGCTCGGCCCGGTCATGCTGGACCTCAAAGGTCTGGAACTGCTCCCGGAAGAGCGCGAACAGCTCAGGCATCCGCTGGTCGGCGGCGTGATTCTGTTTGCGCGCAATTATCAGTCGCCGGAGCAGGTGGAAGCGCTGGTCCGCGAAATTCACGGCCTGCGCACGCCGCGGCTGCTGGTGGCGGTGGACCACGAAGGCGGGCGCGTGCAGCGCTTCCGCGACGGTTTCACCGGCCTGCCGGCGATCCGGCATCTGGGCCATATATATGATGAGAACCCCAAACGCGCCCTGCGCCTGGCGGAAACCAGCGGCTGGCTGATGGCCACGGAATTGCGCGCCGTGGACGTGGATTTCAGCTTCGCGCCGGTGCTCGACCTCGACCGCGGCGTGAGCCAGGTCATCGGCGACCGGGCGTTTCACTCCCGCCCCGAGGCCGTGGCCGAGCTGGCGCACGCCTACATGCGCGGCATGCACCGCGCCGGCATGGCCGCCACCGGCAAGCATTTCCCGGGTCACGGGGCGGTGGCGGCCGATTCCCACGTGGCCATGCCGGTGGACGAGCGCAAGCTGGTCGACATCCTGGCCGAGGACGTGGTGCCGTTCGAGCGCATGATCCATTACGGCCTCGAGGGCATCATGCCGGCGCACGTCGTGTTTCCGCGCGTGGACGCCCAGCCGGCGGGATTTTCGCGCACCTGGCTTAAGCAGATATTAAGAGGACAGCTCGGCTTCCAGGGGGTCATTTTCAGCGACGACCTGTCGATGGAGGGCGCGAAAGGGGCGGGCGACGTCGTGGCGCGGGCCAAACTGGCGCTTTCCGCCGGCTGCGACATGGTGCTGGTGTGCAATGACCCGGCCGCGGCCGAGCAGGTGCTGACGGGATTGGGCCATCACGACGATCCGGTGTCGCACCTGCGTCTGGTGCGGATGCACGGCAGGGAGAATCCGACGCGCGCGCAACTGGCGCTGGACGAGGCGTACCGCGACGCGGTGCGCGCCGTCTCCGCCATCGCGTGACCCAAAAAAATATTGATTCGCGCCGAAGATGACCGATAATAAGCGGTAGGTCATACTGTTTATCCGTCGGAGGTATTAGGAATTGGATCTGTTTCGTCCGCTTAGGAAGCTTAAGCTCGAGAGCTTCAACAATCTCACTAAAACGCTGAGCTTCAACATCTACGACATCTGCTACGCCCCCAGCGAGCAGGCGCAGAAGGAATATCTCGCGTACATCGACGAGGCGTACAACGCCGAACGCCTGACCGCCATCCTGAGCGAGGTCGCCAGCATCATCGGCGCCAACGTGCTCAACATCGCGCACCAGGACTACGACCCGCAGGGCGCGAGCGTGACCATGCTCATCTCCGAGCTGCCGATCCAGGAAGAGCCGCTCAACCCCGAAGCGCCCGGTCCGTTGCCGGACGCGGCGCACAACCGCCAGAGCCGCAGCGTGCAGACGAACCTGGCGCTCGACGCCGAACGGCCGGTCAAGGAATCGGTGGTGGCGCATCTCGACAAGAGTCACATCACGGTGCACACCTATCCGGAATCGCACCCGGACAACGGCATCGCCACGTTCCGCGCCGACATCGACGTGTCCACCTGCGGCAAGATTTCGCCGCTGCGCGCCTTGAACTACCTGATTCACAGCTTCGAGTCGGACATCGTCATTATTGATTACCGGGTGAGAGGTTTTACCCGCGACGTGAAGGGCACCAAGCATTACATCGACCACAAGATCAATTCGGTGCAGAATTTCGTGGACAAGAACACACTCGCGCGCTACCAGGCGATGGACGTGAACGTCTACCAGGAAAACATCTTCCACACCAAGATGATGCTGAAGGACTCCAAGCTCGACAATTATCTGTTCGGTGTGAAGGAAGCCGACCTCTCCCCGCAGGACAACAAGGTCGTCACCCAGCGCCTCACGCACGAGATGGCGGAAATTTTCTACGGCACCAACATGGTGCGGATGAATTGACCGCTTTATATGTAGGTTGGGGTGAGCATAGCGAACCCCAACATGCAGGCGAACAACGTTGGGGTTCGGCGCTTCACACCTCACCCCAACCTACAAAAAACTCATCAGATATGCGTAGGGCGCGTATCACGCGCCATTGTTAAACTATGGAACGGCGCGTGGTACGCGCCCTACATAACTGCTACGATCACGGCGTACTTTCCCTGTTCATCCCATGCCCGAATTCGATCCTCATTGCGTCGCCTGCCCGCGCTTGGCGAGCCACCTGTCCAATGTCCGAGACATGTATCCAGGCTACTACGCGCGGCCGGTGCCGCCGTTCGGCGACCCGAAGGCACGGCTGATCGTCATCGGCCTCGCGCCCGGCATGCACGGCGCCAACCGCACCGGCCGGCCGTTCACCGGTGATCACGCCGGCATTCTTTTATACGAGACACTGCATCGTCACGGTTTCGCCGACCGGCCTGAATCCAAATCCGCGCGCGACGGCCTGAGGCTCAAAAACTGCCGCATCACCAACGCCGTGAAATGTCTGCCGCCGGGCAACAAGCCGTTGCCGGCGGAAATCGCCACCTGCAATCTTTATCTTCAGACGGAACTCGCCAAGCTCGCGCCGGGCAGCGTGCTGCTCGCGCTCGGCACCGTCGCGCATGACGCCGTGCTGCAAGCGTTCAAGCTCAAGCGCAAGGAATACAAATTCGCGCACGGCCACCATCATCCGCTGCCGAACGGCCTGCACTTGCTCGATTCCTACCATTGCAGCCGCTACAACACCCAAACCAAGCGCCTGACGGCGGAGATGTTCGACCGGATTCTCCACAAGGCGAAAGACTTGCTGGCTGGCTGACCGTATCCGTAGGGCGCGTACTACGCGCCATTGGTTTCGGTATAAATTGTGGAACGGCGCGTGGTACGCGCCCTACGTTTAAAATGAATTGTTTCAAACCAGATTTTCCTGGCGCCCCTGGCGTCCTGGCGGTTCAAATTAATTTATGACTGTCGAGAACTCCAAAGCCCTGCTCAAAAACCTCCCGTCCCAGCCCGGCATCTACCGCATGCTGAACGGGAAGGGCGAGGTGCTGTACGTCGGCAAGGCGCGCAACCTGCGCAAGCGGGTGCAGAGTTATTTCCGCGCCAGCGGCCTGGCGGCGCGCGTGATGCTGCTGATGCAGCAGGCGCAGGACGTCGAGATCACCGTCACGCACACCGAAACCGAAGCGCTGCTGCTCGAGAACAACCTCATCAAGACGCTGCACCCGCGCTTCAACATCCTGCTGCGCGACGACAAGAGCTATCCGTACATTTTCGTCTCGGACAGCCAGGAGTTCCCGCGGATCGGTTTTCATCGCGGCGCCAAGCGCGAGAAGGGGCGTTACTTCGGGCCGTATCCGTCGTCCTACGGCGTACGCGAGACGCTCAACCTGCTGCAGAAAATCTTTCGCGTGCGCCAGTGCCAGGACAGTTTCTTTCGCAACCGTTCGCGCCCGTGCCTGCAATACCAGATCAAACGCTGCTCCGGCCCGTGCGTGGGGCTGATCGACGCCGAACGCTACCGCCACGACGTGCAGCAGGCGGTGATGTTCATGGAGGGCAAGAGCCAGAGCCTGGTGCGCGACAGCATCCGCGAAATGGAACAGGCCTCGGACAAACAGGATTATGAAACCGCGGCGCTGCTGCGCGACCGCATCGCCATGCTCAAACGCATCCAGGAAAAACAGTACATCAGCGGCGAGGGCGGGGACGCCGACGTGCTGGCCGTGGCCGCGACACCGGAAGCCGTTTGTGTCGTCGTCACTTATATCCGCGGCGGGCAGAACCTGGGCAGCAAGACGTTTTTCCCGCGCATGGGTGCGGAATCCTCTCCCGAGGAAATTCTGAGCGCGTTTCTGGCGCAATATTATCTTTTCGGCCGGACGATTCCGGCGCGCATTTACCTGAGCGAAGCCATCAGTGATCGCGCGCTGCTCGAACGCGCCTTCAGCGAGCAGGCCGGCAAAAGAATCGCCGTCGCCACGAGCGCGCGCGGTGCGCCGCGGCGCTGGGTACAGATGGCCAAGCTCAATGCCGCCGAGGCGCTGCGCCGTCACCTTGCCGGCAAGATCGACATGCAGGGCCGCTTCGAGGCGCTGCGTGACGCGCTCGAGCTCGAATCCACCCCGGAGCGGATCGAATGCTTCGACATCAGCCACACCATGGGCGAGGCGACCGTGGCCTCGTGCGTGGTATTCGACATCAACGGCCCGGTAAAGTCCGACTACCGTCGCTTCAACATCGAAGGCATCGAGCCGGGCGACGACTACGGCGCCATGACCCAGGCATTGACGCGGCGTTACCGCAAGGTGAAAGAAGGCGAGGGCAAGCTGCCCGACCTGCTGCTCATCGACGGCGGCAAGGGGCAGTTGTCCGCCGCCGAAGCGGTGCTGCAGGAACTCCAGATCGAAGACCTCCGGCTCGTGGCCGTGGCCAAGGGGCGCGAACGCAAACCGGGCAAGGAGCAGCTTTTCTTGTCCGGTTCACGCCGGCCCACTATACTGCCTGCGACCTCCGCCGGATTGCATTTGATCCAGCAGGTGCGCGACGAGGCGCACCGCTTCGCCATCGCCGGGCACCGGGCGCGGCGGGGCAAGGCGCGCACTACGTCGCCGATCGAGCGGATTCCGGGCATCGGCGGCAAGCGCCGCCAGGCGTTGCTCAAGAATTTCGGCGGCCTGCGCGAGGTCGCCCGGGCCGGTGTCGAGGATCTGGCGCGTGTGCCGGGCATCAGCCCGGATCTGGCGCAAAAGATTTACGATGCGTTCCATAGCGAGGAATAAAAAGGGGAAAGATTTACATGTAGGTTGGGGTGAGACGAGAAGCGCCGAACCCCAACATTGGGCGTCTGTGTGTTGGGGTTCACTTCGCTCACCCCAACCTACATGGGTATTTTGAGATAGAAACCAGCAGCGTAGGGCGCGTATCGCGCGCCAAGTCGATCGGCGCACAGCGCGCTCTACATAAACGGTTCAAAAAAATGCTTTTAAACGCCCCCAACATCCTCACGCTGCTGCGCATCGCGCTGATTCCGGCGTTTATCTTCGCCTATTACCTGCATCAGACTTGGGCGCACATGCTCGCCACCGGGCTGTTCATCCTGGCGGCGCTCACCGACTGGCTGGATGGCTACCTGGCGCGCAAGCTGGAGCAGACCTCGCCCTTCGGCGCTTTCCTCGACCCCGTGGCTGACAAGCTCATGGTCGCGGCGGCGCTGGTCATGCTGTTAGCCGACCCGAAGGTGCTGGCGCAAGTTCTGGATACCCGCCTGTTCGCGGTGGTGGTGCTGGTCATCGTCGGGCGTGAAATCACCGTTTCGGCCCTGCGCGAATGGATGTCGGAGGTGGGCAAGCGCTCGAGCGTGGCGGTGTCGTTCGTGGGCAAGATCAAGACCGCCTCGCAGATGATCGCGATCCCGTTCATGCTGTGGCGTGAGCCGTTCTGGGGCCTGCCGATATTCCAGATCGGCGAGACGCTGCTGTACCTCGCCGCCGCACTGACGCTATGGTCCATGCTGAGCTACCTCAAGGCCGCCTGGCCGAACCTGATCGCGCCACGCTCACAGTAAAACTTTTCTGAATGAATTCAGTGCTGTCTTATGATTCATTCAATGGATTTATTAATGATTTTTTGTCTGCCATTCCGGCTAAGGCCGGCATGACGAATCTCCTAACCCAGCTTCGTGGGTGGCAATGCCCACCCTACATTACCTAACGTAGGGCGGGTATCACGCGCCATTGTGAAACGGTCGATCGGCGCGTAGGGTGCACCCTACATCTTTGAGTGGAGCGAGTGTGACGAGGGTAAAAATCATATTCAATCTCCCTCAAATTCACGCAAGTCGCTAAACTACAAGGAAATATCTGGTTCCTTGCTTGACAGCGCGCCGGCCATCCTTACAATGACGTCCTTCTGCGGGAATAGCTCAGTTGGTAGAGCGTAACCTTGCCAAGGTTAAGGTCGCGAGTTCGAACCTCGTTTCCCGCTCCAGAATACAAGGGGAGGCCATGCCCTCCCTTTTTTTATCAGCTTACGGCTGGGTAGCAGAGTGGTTATGCAGCGGCCTGCAAAGCCGTGGACGCCGGTTCGAATCCGACCCCAGCCTCCATTTCTTCCTTTCGCAGGACCACCCCGTCCACTACACTTGCCCGCGAGCCCGGGTGGCGGAATTGGTAGACGCAACGGACTTAAAATCCGTTGGAGGGCAACCTCCGTGCCGGTTCGATTCCGGCCCTGGGCACCAATGTTTAATGCAAAAAATCATACGGATAGGTAATTTCATTCGACTTAAGTCTTCGGCATATCTGCAGCTGCTGCGCGCCTCGGCTTTATAAATTTTTTACTGGAACCTTGTCTTGATCACCACCGCCAACCTCACCATGCAGTTCGGGCCCAAGCCCCTGTTTGAGAACATCTCGGTCAAATTCGGCAACGGCAACCGCTACGGCCTGATCGGCGCCAACGGCTGCGGCAAGTCGACGCTGATGAAAATCCTCGGCGGCGACCTCGAGCCGACCTCGGGCAACGTGTCCGTGGACGCCAACGAGCGCCTCGGCAAGCTGCGCCAGGATCAGTTCGCGTTCGAGAACTACACCGTGCTCGACACCGTGATCATGGGCCACGCCGAACTGTGGCGCGTGAAGCAGGAGCGCGACCGCATCTATGGCCTCGCGGAAATGAGCGAGGAAGACGGCATGAAGGTGGCCGATCTCGAACACAAGTTCGCCGAGCTCGACGGCTACACCGCCGAGGCGCGTGCCGGCGAATTGCTGCTCGGCGTCGGCATCCCGCTGGAGCAGCACACCGGCCTGATGAGCGCGGTGGCGCCGGGCTGGAAGCTGCGTGTGCTGCTGGCGCAGGCGCTGTTCGCCGACCCCGACATCCTGCTGCTGGACGAACCCACCAACCATCTCGACATCAACACCATCCGCTGGCTGGAAGACCTGCTCAACGCGCGCGCCAGCACCATGATCATCATCTCCCATGACCGGCACTTCCTGAACGGCGTGTGCACGCACATGGCGGATCTCGACTACGGCGAGCTGCGCGTTTATCCGGGTAACTACGACGAATACATGACCGCCGCCACGCTGGTGCGCAATCAGTTGCTGGCCGACAACGCCAAGAAGAAGGCGCAGATCGCCGAGCTTCAGACCTTCGTCAGCCGTTTCTCCGCCAACGCCTCCAAGGCCAAGCAGGCGACCTCGCGCGCACGGCAGATCGAGAAAATCGAGCTGGCCGAGGTCAAGCCGTCGAGCCGGCAGAATCCTTTTTTACGTTTCGACCAAGCCAAGCGGCTGTATCGTCTGGCGCTGGAAGTAAAAAAGATGAGCCAGGGTTATGGCGCGACGCCATTGTTTAAAAACCTCAACCTGTCGGTCGAGGTTGGCGAACGCGTGGCCGTGATCGGCCCGAACGGCATCGGCAAGACCACGCTGCTGCGTACTCTCGTCGGCGAGCTCGCGCCCGCGAACGGCACGGTGAAATGGCCGGAGAATGCCATGCTCGGTTACTACGCGCAGGACCACGCCGCCGATTTCGCGGCGGAGATGTCGCTGCTCGATTGGATGAACCAATGGAAAAAACCCAGCGACGACGAGCAAGCGATCCGCGCCGTGCTCGGCCGGCTGTTGTTTTCCCAGGATGAAATCAAGAAATCGACCAAGGCGCTGTCCGGCGGCGAGCAGGGGCGCATGCTGTTCGGCAAGCTGATGTTGCAGCAACCCAACATTCTGATCATGGACGAGCCCACCAACCACCTGGACATGGAATCCATCGAGTCGCTCAACACCGCGCTGGAAAAATACCCGGGCACGCTGATCTTCGTCAGCCACGACCGCGAGTTCGTCTCGTCGCTGGCCACGCGCATCATCGAGATGACGCCGCAGGGCGTCGAGAACTTCGGCGGCAGCTACGACGACTATCTGCGCCGTCAGGAAGAGCAGGCGCCTTGATATGCAGCGTGGTAGGTTGGGGTGAGCATCGCGAACCCCAACACAACGACCCCGGAATCCAAATGAAACTCGCGCTATGCTTGGCCACAACTATCCTCCTCGCGGGCGTGACCGCCGTCACCGCCCAGGCGGCATCTCCAAAGCCCACGACCATGCATCCCGGCGATAACACGGTTGAGCTGACCTTCGACGGCCTGAAGCGCCGTTACATCGTGCATGTGCCGCCCGCTTACGACGGCAAAACTCCGGCTCCGGTCGTCATCATGTTTCACGGTGGGGGCGGCAAGGCGCGCGGCGCGATGAGCGAGACCGGCTGGTCCGCCAAAGCCGACAAGGAATACTTCCTCGCGGTGTACCCGGAAGGCGTGCCGCGCGATCCCTCGCGCCACGCGAGCTTCGTGGCCAATCCCCAAAGCTGGAACGACGGATCGTCGCGCGCGATCCTGGCCGCCGCGCAGAAGAACATCGACGACGTCGGTTTCATCCAAGCAATGCTCGACGACCTGAGCGCGCGGCTGCGCGTCGACTCGCGCCGGATTTATGCCACCGGATTTTCCAACGGAGCCTCCATGACGTTTCGCGTGGGGCGCGAACTAGCCACGCGCCTGGCCGCCATCGCGCCGGTCGCGGGCAGCGACTGGCTGGAGCAGCCCGCACCCGCGCGTCCCGTCCCGACGGCGGTCCGATCAGCATCGGCAACAAACCGCTCGGTACCAAACCGCCGGTGCGCGAGTTCATCCGGAAGTGGGTGCAGATGCTCGGCTGCGCGCCGGAAGCCCACGTGATCCTCGACAAGGACGGCGTTCGCGGCACCACCTACACCGCCTGCCGCGAAAATGCCGAGGTGATTTTTTACACCGTCACCGGCATGGGACATTTCTGGCCGGGCGGCAAGAGCCACATGCCGGAGCGCGTCATCGGAAAATCCTCCGACGTGATCAACGCCACCGACTTGATCTGGGAATTTTTTCAGCGGCATCCGATGTAGCAAAT
>JACQER010000110.1 GCA_016200465.1 Gammaproteobacteria bacterium
ACCGTCGTCGGTGATGAAATCCTTGGGCATCATCTTCTCGACGTTCGCCACCTTCGAGAGTTCGGCCGCGCCCACGGTCCACTTGTACGGCTTGCTGCTCTTGCGCACCACGGTCGGCATCATCGAATTCTTGCCCTTGAGCGCCAGCTCGACCGCCGCCTTGCCCATGGCGTAGGCCTGATCCACGTCACTCTTGGAGGCGATGTGGCGCGCCGCGCGTTGCAGGTAATCGGCGACGCCCCAGTGGTACTTGAGGCCCAACCCTTCCTTGATAATGGAAGCCACCACCGGCGCCACACCGCCCAGCTGCGCATGGCCGAAGGCGTCCTTGAGTCCCTGGTCGGCGAGGAATTTGCCGTCCGGGCTTTTCACGCCCTCGGACACCACCACGGTGCAATAGCCGTATTTCTTGACGTTGGCGTCGACCTTGGCGAGGAATTTTTCCTTGTCGAAGCTGACCTCGGGAAACAGGATCACGATCGGAATTTCGGTGTCCGGGGTGGAGGCGAGTCCGCCGGCGGCGGCGATCCAGCCGGCGTGCCGGCCCATCACTTCGAGGATGAAGACCTTGGTCGAAGTCTTGGCCATCGAGGCGACGTCGAACGAGGCCTCGCGCGTGCTCACGGCGATGTATTTGGCGACCGAACCGAAGCCCGGGCAGTTGTCGGTGATGGGCAGGTCATTGTCCACGGTCTTGGGCACGTGGATCGCCTGGATCGGATAGCCCATGGTCCCGGACAGTTGCGAAATCTTGAGGCAGGTGTCGGCCGAGTCGCCGCCGCCGTTGTAAAAGAAGTAACCGATGTCATGCGCCTTGAAAACCTCGATCAGACGTTCGTATTCGCGCTTGTTCTGCTCGAGACTTTTCAGCTTGTAACGGCAGGAGCCGAAGGCGCCCGACGGCGTGTGGCGGAGTCGCTGGATGGCGGCGGCGGATTCCTTGCTGGTGTCGATCAGGTCCTCGGTGAGCGCGCCGATGATGCCGTTGCGACCGGCGTACACCTTGCCGATTTTCTTCGGATACTTGCGCGCGGTTTCGAGCACGCCGCAGGCCGAGGCGTTGATCACGGCGGTGACGCCGCCCGATTGGGCATAGAACGCGTTCTTTGGTTTACGTGCTGCCATAGGTCTCTAGTCTCCCCAGAAGAGTGGTGATGTGTCCGGTTTGTCCGGCGAGCCGTCGGTCTTCGCCGGATTCTGATCGGTGCTGATTTTCTGTTTGCGAATATGGTCGGCTTCCACCTGCAGCACGCTGATGACGCAATCGCCGATTTCGTCGTAGCTGTCGATGCCGGTGCCGAGCTGGTGTTCCGGATGATAATAGAAGTAGGCCCGGTAGCGTTTGGGTCCTACTTTCACGATGGTGAAATTCGCGCCTTTGGCGCTCCAGAACAGCGTCGGGCACCAGGCCATGCCGCCCGTGTCGTTGCCGGTCACCACTTCGGTGTCGGCGAGCTGCGGCTCGATTTCCTTGCCATAGCGTTCCTTGAGCGTGCTGCGCACGACCCAAAGCTCGCTGTCTGTGAAATCCGGAATGTTCATCGGGTTGGTTGATGCCGGGTCTTCCCACGGGATTTTTCGGACGCGGGGCGCTCTGGAGAAACGAGCTTAACCAACTTTCCCTCCTTGGAATATTTGGAAAGATGAATCGGGCAATAGGCCCCCTTTATAGGTGGCCATTGACGCCGGGGTGGGCAAAATTGTAGTTTACGCGCCCCTGTGGTTAAACCGGGGGAAAATCCGAAGAATACGTCACCCACCAAAAACTGAGCGAGAGAACCATGAGAATCGTGCTATTGGGAGCGCCGGGTTCCGGCAAGGGAACGCAAGCTAAGTTATTGGTTGAGAAGTACAAAATACCCCAGATGTCCACCGGCGATCTGCTGCGGGCTGAAGTGGCGGCGGGCACCGATCTGGGCAAGAAAGCCAAGGCCGCCATGGACGCGGGCCAGCTCGTCACCGACGACGTGGTGCTCGGCATGATTCAGGCGCGGCTGTCCAAACCGGACACCAAAAGCGGTTTCATTCTCGACGGTTTTCCGCGCAACATCCCCCAAGCCCAGTCGCTCGATGCGATGCTCGCGCGCCTCGGCCAGCCGCTGCAACTGGCGCTGCTGGTGGACGTGGACACCGATGTTTTGATGAAGCGCCTGACCGGCCGACGCACCTGCGGTTCCTGCGGCGCCATCTACAATATTTACTTCTCGGCGCCGAAAACCTCCAACAAGTGCGACAAGTGCGGAGCCGCGCTGCAGCATCGTTCCGACGACAATGAACAAACCGTCGGCAACCGGCTCAAGGTCTACCAGCAGCAGACGGCGCCGCTGGTCAACTATTACAAGGCGCAGGGAAAACTGCGCACCGTGCGCGGTGTCGGCGCGGTCAGCGTGATTTTCAAGAACGTCACCGACATCATCGAATCCCAGATCCGCCCGCTGGCGGATGTGATGGGCAAGATCGAATCGGCCGCCGCGAGACAGGCGGCCAAGGCCAAGGCGGCGGCAGTGGCCAAGACCGCGGCGGCCAAAGCCGCATCCAAGACCGCGAAGGTTCCACCGGCCAAGGCCAAAGCGGTGGCGCCAGCGGCGAAACCCGGTCCGGTCGTGAAAAAAGCCCCGCCCAAGAAAGCAGCGGCCAAGCCGGCGCCCAAGGCCAAGCCGAAGAAGCCAGCCAAGCCGGCGCCCAAGGCCAAAAAGGTCAAGTAATCCTCGACGGTCACGATGCGTGCGTCCGGACGACGGACTCGCGCGGTCTTTTTTCAGGTGACGTCAGCATTTCACCCGGGTGGCGACTAGGCTAGCATTAGATAAAACCCACCAGCGGCGACAAGCATCATCATGACCGGTAAGTCAGGAAAATTCCCGCGTACCCGCATGCGCCGCATGCGTCATGACGATTTTTCGCGTCGGCTCATGCGTGAAACACGGCTCAGCGCGGACGATCTCATCCAGCCGGTGTTTGTCATGGAAGGCCGGAACCGCTCGGAACCGGTTCCGAGCATGCCGGGCGTCAGCCGCGTGACCACGGACCTGTTGCTCAGGCAGGCGGAGAAATTGCTGAAGCTGGGTGTGCCGGCGATTGCGTTGTTTCCGGTGATCTCACCGTCGAAGAAGGACAACAAGGCCAAGGAAGCGTTCAATCCCGGGGGGCTCGTGCCGCAGACGCTGCGCGCGCTCAAGAAAAATTTCCCCGAGCTCGGCGTCATTACCGACATCGCGCTCGATCCTTATACCTCGCACGGCCAGGACGGGCTGATCGACGGCAGCGGTTACGTGCTCAACGATGAAACCGTGGCGGTGCTGGTGAAGCAGGTCTTGTCGCACGCCGCGGCCGGCGCCGACGTGGTCGCGCCGTCGGACATGATGGACGGGCGCATCGGCGCGATTCGCGACGCGCTCGAAAAGGCCGGGCACATTCATACCCGCATCCTGGCCTATTCCGCCAAGTACGCCTCGAATTTTTACGGTCCGTTCCGCGATGCCGTGGGTTCGGCGGCGAATCTGGGCCAGGGAAACAAATACACCTACCAGATGGACCCGGCCAATTCAGACGAAGCACTGCGCGAAGTGGCGCTCGACATCGAGGAGGGCGCGGACATGGTGATGGTGAAACCGGGCCTGCCGTATCTCGACATCGTGCGCCGCGTCAAGGACAGGTTCGGGGTACCGACCTTCGTCTATCAGGTAAGCGGCGAATACGCCATGCTCATGGCCGCCGCGAAGAACGGCTGGCTCGACGAGCGGTCCTGCGTGATGGAATCGTTGCTGTGCATCAAGCGCGCCGGGGCCGACGCGATTCTGACTTACTTCGCCGAAACCGCAGCCGGATGGTTGAAGTCCGGCGCGCGCTAGTTTCGGACCGTCCGCGACTCGCGGCCCACGCTCCGTGAATTACCGTCATGTTTTTCACGCCGGCAACTTCGCCGACGTCTTCAAGCATGTCGTGCTTTCGCTGTTGCTCAAATCCCTGCACCGCAAAGACACGCCATTCTGTTATCTGGACACGCATGCCGGCGCGGGCCGCTACGACCTGACCAGCGAAGCGGCGCAAAAAACCGGCGAATACCGTGACGGCATCCAGCGTCTGTGGGACAGCGAGCCGTTGTCCGACGTGGCGGATTATCTCGCCGCCGTGCACGCGATCAATGCCTCTGGCCGGTTGCATTACTATCCCGGCTCGCCCGCCATAGCGCGTTTTTTTCTGCGTCCACAGGACCGCATGGTGCTCCTGGAGTTGCAAGCGGACGAATGCATGGCGCTGCAGGCCGGTTTCGCCGGTGACCGGCAGGTCGTGGTGCAACGGCAGGATGGTTATGCCGGTCTCAAGGCGTATCTGCCACCGATGGAAAAACGCGGATTGGTGCTGCTCGATCCGCCTTATGAATCGAACCGGGAATTCGAGCAGATCGTCGCGGGGTTGCGCGTCGCGCATGACCGTTGGGCTTCCGGCATTTATGCGATCTGGTATCCCATCAAGGACCGTCCTCCGGTCGAGCGCTTCCATCGCGCCCTGACCGCCACCGGAATTCGCAAGATGCTGCTGGCCGAATTTTGTCCGTTCCCCGAAGATTCCGGTTTCCGCTTGAACGGATGCGGCATGGTCGTGATCAACCCGCCATGGAAACTGGAGGAAACCCTGCGGCGACTGTTGCCTGAGCTTCTCGATGCGCTGCGGCAGCATCCGGCTGCGCGCACGGCGCTGTCCTGGTTGGTCCCCGAATAAGCGTGTTATCGACCGGTAAGGCCTGCTGACCAATGGTAAAAGTGTAACGCCAACGACCTGTTACAGATGATCGTCGACAGCCGCGCCGTAACCGGGTATTTTATAGGCGTTAAATACAAGTTTTTAATAACAAAATTGCCCCAGCCGCGTGCCAGGGGCCAAACCGGCGCCGCAGATTTTGCCGGTTAAGTCAGAGGGGAGTTTGCAGGGCGATGAACGAAAGACGTGACAGCCAGCGGGTACCGGTAACGATCGATGCCGTGCTGAATTATCAGGCACAAGTGATGATCTGCACGGTGCGCGATATCAGTTTGAATGGCGCTTTTATAGTAGGCATGCCTGAAGGACTTCCTTATTTCAATGCCCCCGTGGAACTGGGGCTTACCTTGACCTCCGGCGGGGAAACCAAGCAGCATCGCATCCCGGCCAAGATTCGTCGCATCACCGACAGCGGCGCCGGGCTGAGCTTTGGCGACGTCGGCATGGACGCCTACTTCAGTCTGGTCAATCTGGTCTACAACGCCTGAACCACGCCGTTTCTTGACGAAAATCCGGGTTTTGAACCCGGATAGCCAGGCGATATGCGACACATGCCGGCGCACAACGTCGCTTTATCGGGTTTTGGACACAAATTATTGTCGGCGGCCCCATCCCCGATACCACGTAACATATTCTTTTCTTTCATTGTTCCTTCCTTGTGTCGTGCTCCGTCAAAACAAAGTTACTGGCATATCTCTTGCAGCTTTTTAACCACAAAGGGACGGGGACAACGGCTTGATAACAGAACGGACAGGTGCGGGGATGCCGGTCAGAATCGTCTGAATCAAAGCGCCGTATAACGTTGTCAGTGAAATAACCTGAACAGGGGCTGGTTCGCGCGCCCGGGTTTTTCATGTTTCGGCATAAATCCAAGTACCTCATCGCATCGGGGTTCATCCTGATGCTGATACTCATGATTGCGCTGGCGGGCGTGGGCCTCACGCGCATGGCCGCGATCCATCATCACCTTGATGTCATCACCGAAAAGTACAACACCAAGACCGACATCATCTTCTCGATGCGCCACATTGTGCGTGAGCGCGCCCTCAGCACCTATGCCATGTTCATCATGGATAATCCGTTCCAGCGCGAGGAAGAGTATCACCGGTTCACCAACATGGCGGGCGAGTTTATCCAGCTGCGCGACCTGCTGATCCAGCTCGGCCTTTCCGAAAAGGAACGGAATGCGCTCAATGAAGTACTGGAGCGGGTGCGTGAATATCAGCCATTGCATATGAGGCTGGTGGACCGCATCACGCACGAACAGACCGATGGCATCCGGGAAGAGATTCTGAATCACGACTTGTTGCGCCAGAGAGAAATGCTGGACCGGTTGGACAGGATGGTGGACATGGAGCGCGAGGAGAGCCGCGCAGCGGCGATGCAGGCGTCGAGCGAATATCGTTCCGCCTACCTGGCGATGATATTCCTGACGGTGGCGGCGATGGTATTCGGTGTATTAATCGCCTGGTATGTAATCCACCGTACCCGGCTGATTGAAACCGCATTGGCGCAGGAGAAGGAACACGCCGAGATTACCCTGCATTCCGTGGGCGATGCCGTGATCGCCGCCGACGAAGAGGGCAAGGTGAGTTACCTCAATCCCGCAGCCGAGCAAATGACGGGCTGGCGCAGCGACGAGGCGCGCGGCCAGCCGCTGAGAAATATTTATTCCATTATCAACGGCGTGACGCGCAAACCCCTGGAACATCCGGCGATGCTCGGCGTACTGGACACGCCGATCGTCGGCTTGAACAAGCACACCCTGCTGGTCAGCCGTTCCGGGAAGGAATTCGCCATCGAGGACACGGCCGCGCCGATCCGCAACAGCGAGAGCGAGAACGTCGGCGCGATTCTGGTTTTCCGCGATGTCACGGAACAACGCAGCATGCAGAACCAGCTCAGTTGGCAGGCGAGTCACGATTCGCTGACCGGGCTCGCCAACCGGCGTGAATTCGAGGTGTTGCTGGAGCGCCTGCTGGCCAGCACCAAGGAACAGGACAAACGCCACGCGCTGCTGTATCTGGATCTCGACCAGTTCAAGGTGATCAACGATACCTGTGGCCACGTTGCGGGCGACGAGCTGCTGCGGCAGGTCGCCGGTCTCATGCGCCCGCTGATCCGCGACAGCGACACGCTGGCGCGCCTCGGCGGCGATGAATTCGGCATTCTGCTCGAGGGTTGCTCGCTCCCGCAGGCCGACCAGATTGCGCACAAGCTGCTCCAGTCGCTGGAGGAGTTCCGCTTCGCCTGGCAGGACAAAACCTTCCGCGTCGGGGTGTCCATCGGCCTTGTGGGTGTCCACGCCCGCAGCGGCACGATCTCCGCCGTGATGAGCACGGCCGACAGCGCTTGCTACATGGCCAAGGAAAAAGGCCGCAACCGTGTCTGGATCCATCATGATAACGACCGCGAGGCGGCGCACCGTCAGGGAGAAATGGAATGGGTGTCGCGCATCATGCGTGCTTTCGATGAAAACCGTTTTGTCCTCTATTTCCAGCGCGTGATACCGCTCACCGCTTCAGCCGGCAGCCATCCTTACCGTGAAGTTCTGGTGCGCATGCGCGACGAGAAGGGGGAGCTGGTTCCACCCATGGCGTTCATCCCGGCCGCCGAACGCTATGGCGTCATGAGCATGGTCGACCGTTGGGTGGTAAAAAGCGCGTTCGAGTGGTTGGCCGATCATCCGGCGGAGGAGAGCCTCGCGGTTAATCTCTCCAGCCAGTCGCTCGGCGACGACGGGTTTCTGGACTTTGTTATGGAACAATTCCATATGGCGGGTCTGTCGCCGCGGAGAATTTGTTTCGAGATCACGGAAACCGCCGCCATCGCCAACTGGAACCGTGCGACCCAGTTCATTGCCGCCCTGCGCGCGCTCGGCTGTTGTTTTGCCCTGGATGATTTCGGCAGCGGCATGTCGTCGTTCGGCTACCTGAAAAATCTGCCGGTGGACTTCATCAAGATCGACGGCGCGTTCGTGCGCGACATGATCGAGGATGAAATAGACTTTGCCATGGTCGAGGCGGTCAACCGCATCGGTCATGTGATGGGTATCCGCACCACGGCGGAGTACGTGGAGAATGACAGGATACTCGCGAGGCTGCGGGAGATCGGCGTGGATTACGCGCAGGGATTCGGCATACACATGCCCGAACCACTCATCCTGCCGGAGCGACGCGGCATTGAGACGTCGGCGCCGGTGGACGATGCAGGACCCTTGCAGGCGATCATATCCGTGTTTCGCCGCCCCGGTCCTGTCTAGAGGGCGCGCGTTCCGCCGGCCAGTGTCAGGGCCGCTGTCAGCGCGATCGCGGCGGTTTCAATGCGCAGTATCGCCGCGCCCAGCGCGATTTTCTGTCCACCGGCAGCGACCGCCTGTCCGACTTCTGTTTCTGTAAATCCGCCTTCGGGCCCGATCAGTATCGTCACGCGCTCCGGATCGCCCTGCCGGATGGCGGACGAAACCGATATTGCTCCGGTCGACGGATGTGCGATCCATATGGTTTCGTTTGCGGTCTTTCGTGCAACCACTTCCCGTGGTGTGGCCGGAGGACTCAATTCCGGCAGATGGGTCCGCCGGCTCTGCTTGCAGGCCTCCAGACAGATGCGCCGCCAGCGATCGGTGCTGTTCGCGCCGGGTTTCACCACGCTGCGTTCGCAAATCAGCGGCGTGAACCGGGCCATGCCGAGCTGGGTGGCCATGTCGAGCAGCACGCTTTGGCGGTCACCCTTGGGGAGCGCACAGGCAAGATGAATCGCCGGTCTCGGGTGTGGTTCGGTGTGTCGTTCCTCGACGCGCAGCTCGAGCGTTCGCCCGCGCGCCGTCACTTGCAGCAAGGTGGCGCGCGCCAGTCCGCCACGCCCGTCGAACAACCACAGCGTGTCGCCGGCCTGCAGCCGGCGTGAAGCCGCGGCATGACGCGCCTCGTCCCCCGTGAGCGGGATGACGGCGCCTGTATCGGCAAGTACTTCACTGTAAAAAAGCGGTTCGGTCATGTTCGCATCAGCGACGGGTCAGGTACACGTCGTAGCGCACCAGTTTGCCGGCGATGCTCATGCTCGGGTCGGGCGCCAGCGGCACGGCATCGTCCGGGCGCTTCACTACCACGCGATCCAGCGCCACGCGGCGACTGATCTCGAGCAGTTCGCGGGCGTCGGGATCGTCGCCGACCAGCTCGCGCAGCAGGCGCATCTCTTTTTTCACCGCTGCGGATTTTTTACGCTTGGGTGGAAACATGGGATCGAGATAGATCACCTCGGGCGGCGGTTTCAGGGAAGTCAGCAGCAGCCGGGCGTCGCCCTCGACCAGATGCAGGTGTTTCTCCAGTGCGATGCCGGCGCGTGCGGCCAGACGCTGCAGGCCGTCGCGTGCCAGCGCCATGACCACCGGCGAACGCTCGATGGCGGTGGTGTGGTAACCCATGAGCGCGAACAGCAGTGCATCCTGGCAATAACCGGCCGTGGCGTCCACGACCGCTTGCGCTTTTTTTCCGAGGGCGCGCGCCAGCGGCTGGCGGCGCGAAAGATGGGCACTGTAGGGACGCAGATCGAAATGCGAAAAATCCACCCACACCGGCCCCAGCCGCGGATCACGATTGTCGCGGAGTTCCAGACGTTCGGGCGTCACGACCAGCAGCAGATCGAAGTCTGTCTCCGTCGTCATGACAGGCAGCGCCAGCCCGCGTGCCAGTTCCTCGGCGTCCGCTTTCTCGCTGCCATCGCCCGTCGCGCTGACGGCGAGAGTTGGCGCGCCGGGACGGGATGCCCCGGGGACAGGCAACGGGCGGTGGGACAGGAACGTGGGCATGATGCGCCAAGCATAATCCAATCTTTCCCTAACGCGCACGTCGGGCTTGATTCGCGGCGTTCAAAAACACGATGCCCCGCAGGCGCGGGGCATCGTGTTTCAGGTGTCAGCGTCGGAATCTCAGGGAAACGCCGGGATGGTCGGATCGCGTCCGCGTGGAGCGGCGTCTGGATGCTGTTCCCGCAGCATGTCGGTGATTTCTTCGATCTGCTGTTTATGCACATCCACCATCAGGAGAATTTTGCCGCGCTCGATTTCCCTGGAAAACTTCTCGAGACGGGTATTGGGCACGTCCGAGGCGATCATGCCCGAGGCCCAGACGCCGACGATGGCACCGATCAGACTCATCGCCAGAATCACGCCGAGGCCCATCACCAATCCCGAAGGCGGGAACATCATGGCGACCACGCCCGCGAGCACGCCGGTGGCGCCGCCGACCACCAGGCCCACCCCCAAGCCGTGGATTTCATCGCTTTTTTGCAGCATCGTGGCTTCGGGAAGGTCATCCAGGGCCACGCCGTCCTTGGCCAGGAAAAACATATGGCGATCCCCGATGCGCGCCAGCAGTAATTTCTTGAAAACTTGTCTCGCGCTTTTGACGTCCGGGAGCAGAAAATAAAGCCGTCTTCTCATATTACCTCCTTCCGGTAACGGGATTTGGCGTCAGAGAGAGGCCTCTTTGGCAACGGAGGCGTGATTCAAAGCATAGCCGAGCCGGGCCTTCGACCCAACAGAGACAGTACTTTCTGTGCAGGTATTGTCCGGCCGCCGGGGATTACCGGCGGGGAATTGCCAATCGAATCAGCCGGCCGCGGCGCGTTCGACCCGCTTGCGATCGGATTCCTTGAGAAAGCGTTTGCGCAGGCGCAGGTGATTGGGCGTCACCTCGACCAGTTCGTCATCGTCGATGAATTCGATGGCGCGTTCCAGCGTAAGCTCGATCGGGGGCACGAGGATGACGTTCTCGTCCGAACCCGAGGCACGCATGTTGGTGAGCTGCTTGCCCTTCATGGCGTTCACCACGAGGTCGTTGTCGCGCGTGTGGATGCCGATGATCATGCCCTCGTACATTTCTTCGCCCGGACCGACGAACATGCGTCCGCGTTCCTGCAGGTTGAAGAGCGCGTAGGCGACGCTTTGGCCGGCGCCGTTCGAGATCAGCACGCCGTTGATGCG
>JACQER010000111.1 GCA_016200465.1 Gammaproteobacteria bacterium
GACCGGGACGCCGGGGGAGCGACGGGAGTCGTAACCGATGGCGGCGCCGGCAGAAGCGTATCAGGGCTATCAGAATCACCTCCGGCGGATCGGCCAGGAGAAGCTCGCCGCCCGGGGTGGTCCCGGGCTCGATTTCCGCGCGCCCTGCTGGCTGCCGCAAGATCCGGAGGCGTCGATTTTGGAGCTCGGTTGCGGGGAGGGGCGCCGGCTGGAGGCGTTGCACGCCATGGGATACCGCAGCTTGAGCGGCGTCGACCTGCTGCCGGAGCTGGTGCGCGCCGCCCGGGAGCGGGTGCCCCCCGAAGTTCCCGTGGCGTGTGCGGACGCGACGGAATTTCTCCGGACCACTGCCCGGCGGTATGACCGGGTCCTGTTGTTCCACGTGCTCGAGCATTTTCCAGCGAGTGACGGAATTGAGTTGTTACGAGCGATTCGATCCCGTCTCCAGCCCGCTGGGCGCGTGGTGGTGGAAGTGCCGAACCTCAGCAGCGTGACCGGACCCCACATGTTCTACAGCGACATTACCCACCGGTCCGCCTACACGGAATATAGTCTTACTCAGGCCTTCGAACAAGCCGGGTATTCCCGGATCGAGCTGCTGTGTCCGGCCCCGCGCGTTGATTTTCGGTCCTGGCGGCCGTGGCGGCCTCTGCGGGGAACGACGTTGGTGTGGCGGAGCAACCGGATGTTTCATCGCGTTTTGCATTTTGTTGCCGGCTCGTGGCCGCGGGCGCATTGCGTCTGCCAAAGCCTTTTGATGGCGGCCGGCGCATAGGCGCGGAAGAGGCTTGGAATCACCGTGTGCTCCGCGGCGGGCGGAAAGAGGATCTGAAATGCGCGTGTTCATTGCGGGAGTGGATGGATATCTGGGGTGGCCGCTCTGCCAACAGCTCACCGCCCGGGGACACCAGGTGGCCGGGGCGGATGGGCTGTTGCGGCGGCAATGGGTCGAGGAGATGGGGTCCTGGAGCGCCATACCGGTCCACCCCATCGACCAGCGGCTGAAGGCATTCAAGGAGCAGTTTGGCAAGGAACTGCCGTTCTGGCAGGGAGACCTGCGCGAGTACGGCTTCGTCGAGAAAATCTTCCGCCAGTTCGAGCCCGAAGCGGTGGTGCACCTGGGCGAGTGCCCTTCAGCGCCCTACTCGATGATGGATGTGAGCCACGCGGTGTTCGTGCAAACCAACAACCTCACCACCACCTTCAACCTGCTTTTTGCGATGCGCGACATCCGGCCGGCGGCCCACCTGGTGAAGCTGGGAACCATGGGCGAGTACGGGACGCCCGGCGTGGCGATCCCGGAAGGGTTCTTTGAAATCGAGTACCGCGGCCGCCGCGACCGGATGCCGTTTCCGCGCCAGGCCGGAAGCTGGTACCACTGGTCGAAAGTAGCCGGCTCCAATCACATCATGTTTGCCTCGAAGATCTGGAACCTGCGGGCCACCGACGTCATGCAGGGGGTGGTTTTTGGCACGCGGTTCACCGACACGGTGCGGGATGAGCGCCTGTTGAGCAGGCTGGACTTTGATCAGGCTTTTGGAACCGCCGTCAACCGTTTTTGCTGCCAGGCGGTGATCGGCCACCCGCTGACCCCGTTTGGCAAAGGGGGTCAAAAACGGGGTTTCCTTCCCCTGCGGGATTCCATGCAGTGCCTGACGCTGGCGCTCGAAAAACCGGCCCGCGCCGGGGAGTACCGGGTCTTCAACCAGTTCCAGGAGGTGTACAACGTCACCGACCTGGCGTTGAAGGTGCAGAAGGCAGC
>JACQER010000099.1 GCA_016200465.1 Gammaproteobacteria bacterium
CAGCGCCACCAGCCAGGCGGGGATACCGATGGCGCCGAAGGACAGCATGAACCAGAAGAAGAACCGGATCTTGGCGCGCGGCAGGAAATAGACGAACAACGCGAGCATGCCCATGACCACGCCGGAGAGGCCGAGCGACGGCATGGGGTCGCCCTGCCAGTAGCTGATGACATGGTCGAACACGCCGATGCCGAGCGAGAGCGCCGCGATCATGCCGAGGAACAACACCGGGCCGAGGATGAGCTCGACCGCGGCGGCGAAGGCGAAGAAAAAGATGAGATTGAAGATCACGTGTCCCCAGCTGCCGTGGGCGAAGGACGAGGTGATCATGCCGACGGGGTCGAAGCGCGCGCGGTCGTGCCACAGGCGCGCAGTGAGCGGCGCCGGGGGGCGCTCGGCAAAGGCGCGGTATTGCGCGCGCAGGCGCTCGGCGGCCGTGGCTTCGCCGCGCCGCGTGAGGTCGTCGAGATGCCATTCAAGGTGTTGCGCGGGCCGGGGGTCGTAATGAATGTGCCGCAGCACCTGCTCGCAGCTGATCGTCCAGCGCCCGAAGCGATAATCCCGCACGGCGCCCTCCCCGCCGGCGGCGAATTCCGCGCACACGCGCTGGGCCTGCGCCGTGACGCGGCGGTCGCTCTGCGACTGGGCGGCGTAGATCAGCAGGCACACCACCGCCACGGCGAGGGTCATCACCGGCCATTTGTGCAGCCGGATCTGGGCGCGGAAGGGAAACAGGAGCATGCCGGGAAGTATAGGCCGGTGGGGTCGGGGTCGGCCCGCAGGCCGACCGGCGCGTGGTACGCGCCCTACGGGGGCTTCGATGTAGGTTGGGGTGAGGCGTGTTGTGCCGAACCCCAACGTGGTGCGTCGTGTTGGGGTTCGCTACGCTCACCCCAACCTACCAGAGCCACATCGGAACGAGGGTGTCGGCGGGGTCGTGAGGACAGTCATTCGGCGGGTTACGGAGAAAATCGCCTAACCCGCCCTACATCAAACTTAATGTAGGGCGCATCGCGCGCCGATCGACCGACCGGCGCGTGGTACGCGCCCTACAGGAAGTAGCCCGGATGGAGCGCTGCGGAATCCGGGAAGCTGTGTTGGGGTTCGCTGCGCTCACCCCAACCTACCCGAGCTGGAGGTGGTGCCGGGAGGGGATGGGAGTCTAGCCCGCGTCCAGAAAATCCCTTAACGATAGGATGCGGATTCCCCGATATTCACCCAATTGCAGCATCGCTTGATCTCCGGTAACGATGGCGTCAACTTTGCCCGTCACCGCGCACTCAAGAATTCGATTGTCTGGTTCGTCGCGCAATACTTTCAGCCGACTCCGGGGCGCTACAACCTCGGCAAGCTGTGACAAATATACCGCAACGCGCGCCAGTTCTTCCGGATTCCGGTCAAATTTTCGCGCCAGAACATCGAGCACTTCATGGATGATGGGTCGGGAGATAACCAGATGCACTTCGCCTTCGGCTGCCTTGAGGATGGCGGCATCGGCTCGGCCGCCGGGGATGGCAAACGCGGAGACGAATATATTGGTGTCGAAAACCGCCTTCACTTACGAAGGAAGCGTTCCAGATCTTTCTCGGTGAGCAGCCCTTTTGCTTTGGCTTTGCGGCTCCAATAACCCTGGATACCGCGCAGTTCGGTCTTAAGACGCGCCGCACGCGTGGCCCGAAGTGCATCTTGAACCACGGCACTCAGCGTTTTGCCCTCCGCATGCGCCATTTCTTCCGCTTCTTTGGCCAGATCGGGGGGGAGGGAAATAGTCTTCTTGACGGCAGAACTCACGGGGCACCTCATATACTGGTATGAATAAATCATACTATGAAGGATTTGACTGTCAAGCCAGATTCGATTGTATCGCCGCTCACACCGCGTGCGGCCCTCGATGTAGGGATCGAAGCTCGTAGGTTGGGGTGAATGAAATGAACCCCAACAACGGTGATACATGTGGCGATGTTGTGTTGGGCTTGTGGAGTCCATCCCTGAACTCCACCCTCCGGGCCAGCCTGCGGCTGTCCAATGTTGCTGCCCAGGGTGCAACAGAAAATCCGTTGCACCCGTTCGGCGGCGCGAACATACGTTAAGTATGTTTGCGAAGTTCCCGCCTCACCCGGCGATTTTGTCGCGATGTTCACCCCAACCTACCAGGTTTTTAAACCTGAATAGGCTGGTTTTTTCCTGCCATGTTTGAAACATCCCTCCCCAGTCCCCATTGGTTTGTGGCTATGGACGACAAAACTGTTATGGACCGGAAGGTAGCGCTGACGGGCGGCGAGGACCTGGGCAACGGCGGTCGCGGGGGAGATGCGGTGGTGCCCGCGGACGCGGAGTTGCTCGATGCCTATTCGCGCGCGGTGATTCACGTGGTCGAGCGCGTGGGGCCGGCGGTGGTGAATATTCGCGTTGGGCATGCCACAGGCACTCACCCTCTTCCTAGCCCTCTCCCTCAAGGGAGAGGGAATAATAATTTTGGCGAGCCGCACGGCGCGGGCTCGGGCGTGGTGATCGCGCCGGATGGTTATCTGCTCACCAACCATCACGTGGTGCAGGGCGCGGCGCCAGGGAAAGTGAGAATCTACATTTCAAGCCTGGATTCCCGCTCCCCGCCTACTACATGCGGGGACAAGCTTCGCGGGAATGACAAAACAAGTGGAGGCGACGGTGCGGCGGTGGCGGCCGAGGTCGTGGGCAGCGATGCGCCGACCGATCTCGCGGTGCTGCGCGCGCACAGCTCGGGCTTGCCGTTGCCGCGCTCGGGGATTCGGCGCGACTGCGCGCGGGCCAGCTCGTGATCGCGATGGGCAATCCGCTGGGGTTCGAGTCGAGCGTGTCCACCGGGGTGGTGAGCGCGCTCGGGCGCAGCCTGCGCAGCCAGACCGGCCGGCTCATCGAGAACATCATCCAGCACACCGCGCCGCTCAGCCCGGGCAACTCGGGCGGGCCGCTGCTCGACTCGCGCGGGGCGGTCGTGGGCATCAACACCGCGATCATCGCGCGCGCCCAGGGCATCGGTTTTGCGATCCCGGCGCGCACCGCGCAGTGGGTGCTGTCGCAGATTCTCGCGCACGGGCGCGTGCGCCGCGGCTATCTCGGCATCGGCGGGCGCGACCGGCCGGTGGAACGGCGGCTGGTGCGTGCGCTCGATCTGCCGGCGGAGCGCGCGGTGGAGGTGATGTCGGCCGAGCCCCACGGCCCGGCCTGGCGCGCCGGTGTGCGCACCGGGGATTTCATCCTCACGTTGAACGGGCAGCCGGTACAATACGTCGATGACCTGCACCGGGGGCTTTCCGAATCGCCGTTCGGCGAGCCGGTGCGGCTCGGGCTGCTACGCAGGACGCGGAGGATGGTGTTGGAGGTGGTGCCGGAGGAGATGGAAACAACAAGGTGAGGATCTACATGCAAGGCCTGTTGCTGCTCAGAGCGCGTCAAAACTCCGCCTCACCTCGCCTCCGCGGGCATGACAACCTTTGATGAATCCCGCTAGCGCGGGGATGACGACCTTTAAAGTTATGGCATTTACTGGAAGAGCTTTTTGCATTACGTCTTAGCATTACTCAGCATGGGGCGATGAGTCCCTTGTCATGACCATGACGCCGTGATACAAAACCCCTGCTCGCAACGTTCTCCTTAATTTAGGAAAAAAGGCAAGGAAGCCTGGAACATGAGCGAGCGACCGCCAGGGAGTGGTGGTTTTTCGCTGACCTGGCATTTTCCGCGCCACAACAAGGAGAACTGCCATGCGTGCGAAGCACTTTACGTCGATTTCTCGACGTCCACCTGTCCTGACACTTGTTTTCCTGCTTTCGCTTGTTGTTTCCTCGCCATCTTTTGCTTTCAAGATGGGTATCCACGACACAATTACGCGCGATGAGTTGACTAACTCGGGTTTTGACGAAGACACGGCCGATGAAGTGGCGGATTCCAACTACTGGACGGACTTGTTCGAACCGGATAACGCCGCCGCTCATGCCGATAACAACCAGCTCGGTGCGGCTTCCGGACGTCTGATCGAGAAACGGGATCTCATCGGCGATTCGCTGGCCGCGTGTAAACGGCGTGATGCGCTCGATGCATTCGGCGAGGCGCTGCATACCGTACAGGACGTTTTCTCGCATTCGAACTCGGTTGACAACAATCATGCCGTCCCGGATCTCCTGGGCATGTCCGATGGAACGGCCGTCTGCGACGCCGCGAACAACTTCGCTCCGGGCGGATTGGTCACCGGTTACTTCAATCTCACCGGATACCTGAATCCGCTTCAGACCCAATGTAGCGGCATGCCCTCGGGCTGGTGTTGTCACCGCGATCTGAATAAGGATGACGCCGGAGAGCCCAATGGGGCGCGCCACCCTGCCGCCGTCACGGCGGCGCGCGGCGCCACGCAACAGTACCTCGCCGACGTCGAAGACCACATTCGCAGCACTTTCGCTCCGGACCAGGCTGAGCAGATGATCAAGATGCTCAAGCGCAAGCAACGCACGCATTACTTCGTTATAGACGACACGGGCAGCATGGGTGGCGATATCGATGGCGTCAAAGCTGCCGTGAACTCGCTCGTGGACAGCATCGTTGCCGGCGGTGAGGCGCCGACATTGGGGCTCGTGAGCTTCAAGGATGCGCCGGTGCTGTACGGAGACTTCTGCGACGTGAACGAGTTCCGCAATCGTGTGAATGCCTTGTTCGCGTCGGGCGGTGGCGATTGCCCGGAGGCGTCCAACAGCGGCATGCTCACGGCTCTCGGCCAGTTTCCAACGTTCAACACCGACGTACGACTGAAGGGCGGACGTGTGCTGCTCGCAACCGATGCCTCCGCGGGAGACGCTTCGCTTGGGCCGGTAGTTGCGGCGGAAGCCGTCCTGAAGGGCGTGAGCATCGATGCCATCCTCACGGGTGATTGCGTGGCGGAGACAGCGGGTATGTTTCCAGTGTTCGCGGCCGCACCTATATCGCTTATGACCTCGGTGCTCGATGTGACTTCGACCGGGATCGCGCTGGCCGCAACGAGCGATCCCCTCACCTCGCCGTCCGCGCGCACGCAGCTGCGCGCGCTGACGTCGGCAACGGGCGGTGTTTTGTTCCAGGTAACCCGCGCCGAGGTTGGACAGGTCGTGCCGACCTTGCTGCAATTAAGCAGCCCGGATAGCGCGACACTGCTTGCGCGCAGACTCGTGCTCACGGCCGGTACGCCGGTGACCCTCGACATCCCGGTCGATGAAACACTCACGAAGTCCGTGACATTCATGGTCGCGCTGTCGCGCGCCGGCTCGCTGCCTGCGCTCACGATCACCCGCCCCGATGGACACGTGGTGAGCACGGCGGACCCTGACGTGACGCGCCTCTTGCTCAGCTCTGTGGACGGCTACACGATCTCGACACCGATGCCTGGCGTGTGGCGCATGCAACTCGCAGGAAATTCCAGCGTAATTGCGCGCGCCTACGGCGGCTCAAGGCTCGATGTCAACGCATTACGCTTCATCAATCTCACTCCGGGCGCAGTGCGGCCAGAGGTCGAGTTCGTGCCGATTGAAGGTCAGCCGATCGTCGGCAGCAGCGTCACGGCCGATGTCCGGTTGACTGCAAGCCCCGTGGTCGCCGCGGTGCACTTGCGGCGTGAGGACGGTACGCTGCTGCAATCGCTCGTACCGACCAACACGGACAACCGTTATTTCCGCATCGGCTTCACGGTGCCGTCAGAACCTTTCTTGCTTGAAGTAACCGGGACGAGCCCCGGTGCGAATCCCTTTGTGCGACAGGTTGCCGTGCCAGTCGCGCCACAAACGGTAGCGATCAGCGCAAGTCCAAAAACGGCGACGGCGGCCCCGGGGACTACAGCGGCTTTCCAAGTCACCGTGCGTAATGCGTCGGGCGCCGATGCGACATTCCGACTGAGCGCCCACTCACCGCTTAACTGGATAGTATCTGTACCCGCCGCGTTTAGTGTGCCGGCCGGAGGTGCGGTCACGGTGGACGTGAGCATACAGGTCCCGGTGAATGCCGCCGATGGCGCTGAGAGCAGCGTTTCGCTGTTGGTCGAGGACGTCGCCGCGCCCACGACCCGCAACAGTACGCAGGTGACGGTGCACGTTGTCACTAACCGGCCACCGAGCTGCACCAGCGCGACCGCAGAGCCGAACATGCTCTGGTCACCAGACCACAAGATGATGCCCGTGCAGATTGTGGGCGTCACCGATCCCGATGGCGACCCGATTTCACTTACAGTGACCAAAATCACCCAAGACGAGCCCGTGGACAGCAAAGGAGACGGACATACGGCGCCGGATGGCACGGGCACCGGCAGCACAACACCTTCAGTACGGGCTGAACGCAATGGTAGCGGTGACGGGCGTGTCTACGCGATCGGCTTCACTGCCAATGATGGCCGCGGTGCACAGTGTCAGGGGACAGTGAGCGTGTCCGTTCCCAGGGACAGTCATCATCCTGCGGTCGATAGCGGACAGCTCTATGACTCGACCGTGATTCCATCCGGTTTTACGCCATGACACAACTCGATCGGTGTAATGATGTTCGCGATTCACGTGGCCACCATTTATAAAAGCGAATGATGCGTCGAATATCGTTTTATCTTTTCGCAAACGCCAGGTCTTCGCCCGGGGCCTGGCGTATGCATCGTTCAGTGCCCATGAGATACTGGCAAGCATCTCTTCCGTGTCGCGTAGCAAGGACAAGTTTACTGTCGTGTTAAATCGATTCCTGGTTTTGGTGTCGGCCGGCATGTGGTCCCTGATTTCTGCATGGCCGCATGACGCGCATGCGGCGGACCTGACGGTCGAACGGTTGGAAACCCGGCGCTTCGCTCTGTCTGCTGACTCATCAATGCGCATCAATCTCCCCTACTTCGACGCCCATGGCGTCATGCAATTCGACGATGATGTGATTTTACGGCCACCCAACGATGCCTGCAGCAAGGTGGTCAACGTTCGCGCCCTGCTCGCGCGTCCACGCGTCGATCACTGGCAGTGCGCCGACGGCAAGAGCTATCTCGCGGGCATGGGCGCCGGCAGCAAGCACTGGGCACGCGTCCTCGAATTGCCATCAGGAACGCATCACATCCGCCTGTATCCGATCGGAGCGAGCGCCGATGCGCTGGTTATGAGTGACTTGGAAGTCTGGTCCCCGCTCAGCGGGAAAACGCAGCGGCCTGCACCCGCACGCCAGCTCACCAAAGAGCGGTCGGCACCGAAATACAGCTTCAGCAGTTCCGCCGCTTATCGTGCCGCGCAGGACGATTTCATCGTCTACGATGCCGGCAGCAAGCAACTCGACGGCAAGGGCGGGCTGTATCGCCTGACACCTGTGATCGGCGATTACGAGCGGCTCGCGGGGACGCATCAGGATCGTTTCGCGCCGGTTGAAGTCGCCGAGATCCAGCTCGACGCGACCGGGCGCTACCTGCTGCTCGGGGAGCTATCTCTGTTCCGTGGACCGAACTGGACCCGGTTCGCGGTTTTCGATCTAGCCCAACGCAAACGCGTGTTTGAAGAACGCCACGGCGAGCACAGCATTATTCACGAGCCTCGCATTGTCGTCGGACCGGATGGTCACGTGGCGTTTTCATACCGTGATGGCGGCCAGCGGGAAATGGTCGTTGTTCACTACCGACTGCGGTCGAACCATGGTGCGACACCGTAAATCAACAATACTTAGCGGGTTACGGCGAAAACCGCCTAACCCGCCTCAGGTGGCAAAACAAGCGACGGGCAACAGCGAGATGCGGCATCCGGCGGGTTACGCGCCAAACACGGGCGCTAACCCGCCCTACATTTGCTACATCGGATGCCGCTGAAAAAATTCCCAGATCAAGTCGGTGGCGTTGATCACGTCGGAGGATTTTCCGATGACGCGCTCCGGCATGTGGCTCTTGCCGCCCGGCCAGAAATGTCCCATGCCGGTGACGGTGTAATAGGCGGTGCCGCGGACGCCGTTCTTGTCGAGGATCACGTGGGGTTCCGATGCACAGCCGAGCATCTGCACCCACTTGTGGATGAACTCCCGCATCGGCGGTTTGGTGCCGGCCGGCTTGCGGCCGATGGTGATCGGACCGCCGTCGATGGGATTGAGCGGATCCTGAGTGCCGGTGATGTAGAGCAGCGGGACGGGACGCGCGGGTGCGGGCTGCTCCAGCCAGTCGCTGCCCGCGACCGGCGCGATGGCGGCCAGGCGCGTGGCTAGTTCGCGCCCCACGCGAAACGTCATGGAGGCTCCGTTGGAAAATCCGGTGGCATAAATCCG
>JACQER010000100.1 GCA_016200465.1 Gammaproteobacteria bacterium
ACATAACGCTGCGTTCAGCTGCAACCCCGGAGCAAAGCCGAATCGGGTCGCATTGCGAAGCAATGCACGCCCGTGAGGCGAAGCGAGGAGTTGTCTGCTGCAACGCGATGTTATCGTGTCAGCGTACCTTTTCGTCGCCGGTTCGTGCCGGGATCTTCGGGTACGTCGGTGCGAGACGGGGCCTTCGGATAGGCTGAATCGAGCCGAGCCCCTCGGGTACGTCGGTTCGAGGCGGGATCAGCGGGTGCGTCGATCCAGGACGAGACCATCGCGTTCGTCAGTTCGAGGCGGAACCAGCGAGTACGTCGATACGAGAAGAGACCCTCGGGTACGTCAACTCGAAGCGAGACCCTCGGGCACGTTGGTTCGCGACAGGGCCGGCGCTTACGCCGACTCGAGAGGAGGCCTTCGCGTGCGTCGGTTCGTGACGGGATCTTCGGGTACCTCGGTGCGAGACGGGGCCTTCGGGTAGGTGGATTAGAGCCGAGCCCCTCGCGTACGTCGGTTCGAGGCGGGATCAGCGGGTTCGTCGATCGAGGACGAGACCATCGCGCTCGTCAGTTCGACGCGGAACCAGCGAGTACGTCGATACGTGAAGAGACACTCGGGCACGTGGATTCGAGCCGAGACCCTCAGGTACGTCAACTCCAAGCGAGACCCTCGAGCACGTCGGATCGCGACGAGGCCGACGCGTACGCCGATTCGAGAGGAGACCATCGAGCACGTCGATTCGAGACGGGCTCTTCGGGTGCGTCGGTGCAGGAAGAGACCCTTGGGCAGGTGGAATCGGGCTGAGCCCCTCGGGTACGTCAGTTCGAGACGGAACCAGCGCGTACGCCGATTCGAGAGGAGACCTTCGGGCACGTCGGTTCGTGACGGGATCAACGCGTACAACGAATCGCGGGTAGTCCTTCGGGCGGGTGAGTACGAGCCGCGATCATCGAATGCGTTATCTCGAGACGCTGCCTTCGCGCACGCCGGTTCGAGATGGAGACCTCCCAATGCGAAGAGTGTAGCCGCAGCGCTCCGCGACAGTATCAAGTGACGGGTCGCCTTGTTCGCGCCCACGAGACGAAACGCTGCAACATGAAAGTTTGACCACGATAACGCCAGTGTTAAGCTGCGAGGACGGCTGGCGGAGTGCTTGCTGGGCCAGTCTTTTCGGCCCTGCAAGCACTATGACAGACGGCTTCGTCAGCTTCAACACTTTGTTATGCGCCGTGACATTGCCATTCAGTGCATTTCAGTGGATGCCTGGTTACTATGCACTCAGTTGAGCGACCGTAGCGAGCGGATAGATGGAGGAGCCGACCGAGGGCCGAACTCGCTGAGGAGGAACGACGAAGCGCGTTGAGGCCCGACGAAGGCGACGATGTACCACTGTCGCGTGAGCACCGGCAGCTGTGTCTACCGCTTGATCCAACGTGTCCCGTCCCAGTCCCACGTGTCCCCCATGCTACCCCCAGTCGCCGCCCATCCGCCAAAGACAACGATGCGCTTTCGACCCTCGTGATAGGACATGGCGTGCACAGATCTGGCTGGAGGCGCAACCGTTGTCGCACGTTGCGCCCACAGGGTGCCATCCCACTCCCATGTATCGTTCAAAATTGGGCCGCCCGCATCGCCGCCAAAGAGGACCATGACGCCACGGGACTTGTCAAACGCCAGTGCAGAAGCCTCACGCGCAGGAGGACTACTCGCGGGAGTTCGGTTCGACCAGTTGCTCCCATTCCAAGTCCACGTGTCTCCAAGCTGCCCGGTTCCAGTTTGGAATCCGCCGAAAAGGACAAGTTCATTCCGTTGAGAGTCATAGGCCAAGGCATGGTCGTAACGCCGAGGAGGGGATGTGGTCGGAGACTGGAGGGACCAGTTTGATCCATTCCAGAGCCACGTATCGTTCAGATTGGAGCTGTTGTCATTCCCGCCAAAGAGTACGACCTGGTTTCGAGCTGCGTCGTAAGCCGTGGCGTGATAGAACCGGGCAGAGGGCGCTGGCGCTGGAGACAATTGGCTCCAAACCGATCCGTTCCATAGCCATGTATCGCCAAGAACGCCCATGTTCCCGAGCCCACCGAAGAGCAGGAGTTGCCCTGCAACCGTGGATTGAGCAAAGGAGGCACTCTCTCGACCTGGGGGGCGCGTTACCGGATTCAGGATTGCCCAATGCGAGTCATCCCATTCCCACGTATCGTTTTGAAGGCTGATGGCGGCGCCGGAATACTGTCCAGAAAACAACACGACGCGACTGCGGCTCGAGTCATAGGCAAGGCGGTGCTTATAGTGACCGGGAACATCCGCTGCTAGAACGGTTCCAGTATAGGAATAGCCGCTCGCCAATAGCCCTTCTTTCGGCCCGCTCTTCACTTTGGCGTCCTTCAGCCCCGCGGATGTCTGGGCAGGAACATTCGCATTGATGTGGGAAGCATCTACCACCGTCCACGAAGGGGAGACTATCGACCCGATGGAGACAGTAGTGATGTTGGTGAAGTTCGTTCCCGCGATCGAGACGGTCGTCGCGGACGGTCCGGAAGAGGGAGTCACGGTATCAATGGTGGGCGCAGGTAGATCCGGAGCGCGCAGACTCCAGTTCGCACCGTCCCATTCCCAGGTTTCATTGTAATAGGTCGGCCCCGGAAGAACGAAGCCGCCGAGAAGAACGATGCGCCGCCGGGTCACATCGTAGGTCATGGCGCAGCCAGCCCGCGGTGATGGATAGAAGCTCGGGAAGCTCTGGGTCCAAGCGCTTCCGTCCCACTCCCAGGTATCATTGAGATACGTTCCCGTCCTGTCCTTTCCTCCGAACAAGACAACCCGGCGCCTCGCCTCGTCATACGCGAGGCAGTGGCTTTCTCTTCCGGGCGGCATTGGCGAGACGAGGAATTGTGTCCAGGCAGTCCCGTTCCAGGTCCAGAGGTCACCCAGCGTTGCTCCCGAGCCTCCGTGACCTCCGAAGAGCAGGACGTCCGCCCTCGCCGCGTCATATGCCATCGCGTGGTATCCTCGCGTTGGAGGAGTGGGCGCGGACGGCTTTGCAGTCCAATCCAGGCCATTCCATTCCCAGGTGTCATTGAGATAACCGCCCGAGGTGTCAGCGCCTCCAAACAAGACCACCTTCCCGCGTCCGCTGTCGTAGACAATGACATGCGCCGTCCGAAGAGGCGGTGGAGTTGCGGGGGTCCTCTGGGTCCAGGTCGTTCCGTCCCACTCCCACGTGTCGCTGTTTGACTGTAGGGGACCGAACAGGACCCCGTCGAAGAGAAGAAGGTGGCCCGGCAAGGAGGTTTGGGACAGAGTGTGGAAGTGCCGGCTGGGCGGAGAGGTTGCGGGCAACCTCTTGGCCCAACTGACCCCGTCCCATTCCCACGTGTCGTCGGAGGGTCCATTGCTGCTGCCAAAGACCACCACTCTCTGCCTCGAGCTATCGTAGGCCATTCCTGCCTCGGATTTCTCTGGAATCGCCGACGCCAACACATTGCCCGTGTAGTTGAACAGCCCGACGGAAGTCGAGGTCTGGCCGTCGGCTTTGCTGATCGTCACATTCGTCGGGCCATTCGCACCTTGCGCAGGAACATTCGCCGTTATGTCCGTCGGGCTCTGAATCACGAAAGTTGTCGCCAACCTGCCCCCGAAGGACACGGTAGCTACTTGGTCGAGACTCTGGCCGGTGAGCGATACTATTGTGGCCGAGGGCCCCGAAGTCGGGGAGATCCTGTCGACCGAGAATCCAGGCGGCTTCACCGTCACGTTGACGGTGGCCGGCGCGCTGTCGACCATGCCGTCGTTGACTACTAGGGCGAAGCCGTAAGTCCCCGTGACGTTTGTGGAGAAGGTCGGTGAGGCCGCCGTTGCGCTGCTCAGGCCCGCTTGCACTGGCCCAGTCGGCTGGGTCCACGAGTAGGTGATCGTAGCTCCGTCCGGATCTGCGCTTCCAGAGCCGTCCAGTTGCACAGTCTGGTTGATCAGCACTGTCTGATTGGGGCCAGCGTTGGCGATCGGCGGGCGATTGACCGCGGTAATCGTGACGGACGCCGAGCCACTGCCGTTTCGTGCGTCCGTGACCGTCAACGTGAAGATGTAGGTTCCGGCGACCGTTGGAGTGAATGAAGGTGTTGGCGAAGCCGCGTCGCTCAAGACGACGAATGGCCCCGTTCCACCCGCCCTCGCCCACGAGTACGTGAGGGGGTCCCCGTCGCTGTCTGTGCCGGAGCCGGACAGATGCACGACTGAGTTCATGTTCGCCGTCGCGTTGCTTCCTGCATTCGCAACTGGAGGCGTGTTGGCCGTGATCGTCACCGAGGCGTTCCCGCTGCCGCCGTGACCGTCGAGCGCCGTCAATGTGAACGCATAGGTGCCTCCGGCCGTGGGTGTGAACGTGGGAGTCGGGACCGTCGTGCTGTTCAGTGTGACTTGCGGACCGGTCCCGCCGGTGCGCGACCAGGAGTAGGTCACAGGGTCGTTGTCCGCGTCCGTTGCCGAACCGCTCAAGGTCACGAGCACATTCGTGGTGGTCAACCGGTCGGCGCCGACGCTCACCACGGGGGCCCGATTGGCGACGGCAACCGTCACAGTGACATCGGATGGCGCGCTATCGAGCAGCCCGTCGTTCACTACCAGGCGAAAGACCTGGGACCCGGTAGCGTTCGGGACGAACGTCGGACTGACGGCAGTGACATCGCTGAGTGTCTGCGTCGGCGCCGAGATGGAACTCCAGCGATATGTGATCGCGTTGGAATCCGGGTCGCTGCTGGCTGAACCATTCAAACTGACGAGCTCGTTCACTCTTCCCGGCTGATCGCTTCCGGCATTGGCTACCGGAGGCGAGTCGGCGGTGATGGTCACCGAAGCGCTGCTGACACCGGCGGCGTGACCGTCCGTTGCAGTGAGCGTGAAGACATAGGTGCCAGTGGCCGTGGGCGTGAAGGTAGGAGTGAGAACCGTGGCATTGCTCAACGTGACGGCG
>JACQER010000101.1 GCA_016200465.1 Gammaproteobacteria bacterium
CATGAACTACTCGGTCGATGAGTACGCCCACAACATCGTGCATTCCATCACCGAAATCTGCGCCGCGAAGAAACTGCCGCATCCCGACATCGTGACCGAATCCGGCCGCGCCATGACCGCGCATCATGCGGTGCTGGTGACCAACGTGGTAGACACCGAATCCGCCCCGGGCGCGGATTCGGTGCCGAAAGCGACTGACAGCGAGCCCGCGATTATCCGCGACCTGTGGCAGACGCTCGCGACACTTTCAGACCGCTCCGTCGTCGAGGCCTATCACGACGCTGCCTACCGGCTGACCGAGGCGCAGGGCATGTTCAGCCACGGCGTGTTGACGCTGGCGCAGCGCGCACGCGCCGAGCAGATCTATTTTGCCATTTGCTGGAAGGTGCGCGAGCTGTTGCAGCCGGCGAGCCGCACGCACCGCGAGATACTCGATGAACTGAACGAGAAACTCGCGGACAAATATTTCTGCAATTTCTCGCTGTTCCAGTCCATGCCCGACCATTGGGCCATCGACCAGATTTTCCCGGTGGTGCCGCTGAATCGCCTGAACGAGCCGCCCACGCGCCGCGGCGTGATGCAGGACATCACCTGTGATTCGGACGGGAGCATCGACTTGTACGTGGACGGCGAGGGCGTCGACTCCACGCTGCCGCTGCACCCGCTGCGCGAGAACGAACCCTACCTGCTCGGGATTTTTCTGGTCGGTGCTTACCAGGAGATTCTCGGCGACATGCACAACCTGTTTGGCGACACCGATTCCATCCACGTCGAGCTGAAACCGGACGGTGGCTATCAGCTGTCACAAGCGCAGCAGGGCGACACGGTGGATTCGGTGCTGCGCTACGTGCACTTCAATGCCGACGACCTGCTCGCCTCCTACCGCTCCAAGATCGGGCACGCGAAATCGCTCAGCGCCAAAAACCGTGAGTTATATCTTGCCGAGCTAGCAGAGGGTCTGAAGGGTTATACCTACCTGGAGGATTAGCGATTTTTTCGGGTATCTGTAAATTGCTGACGGCCGGTGTGATCATCTAGCGCTTTTTCAATCCGTCAGCATGGCGCCAGAGATACCACGATCCGACTGTGCGGAATGGCTGCCAGCAACCGGTCACGTGCTCAAAATCAGCCTTGGTGGGCCGGCGACGGAGTTGGTAGGCGGCCCTGAATCCGCTTTGAATACCGAAGTCGTCAACCGGTAATACATCCAGCCGGCCGAGCGTGAAGATCAGCAGCATCTCGACTGTCCAGCGTCCAACGCCGTAAATCTCGACGAGGCGGAGGATCAATTCTTCGTCGTCAAGGCACCGTGCCTGTGCGCGGGTCGGAACAACTCCTTCATGCGTCTTGGCGGCGATGTCGCGTATGGCCCTGACCTTGTTGCGCGAGAAACCGACCGAACGCAGTCGCGCAAAATGCGTTGCCACCACGTCATCCGGTTCGGGAAATCGTTTACCCGGATAGAGCGCGACGAAACGATCCAGAATGGTTTGGGCGGCGCGGCCGTTGAGTTGCTGGTGCGCGATGGCGCGCGTCAGGCTTTCATAGGGCGACCACCGAAGGGGGCGGAGCGCGCACGGACCGATGTCGCGGATCAGCCGCGCCATGGTGCGATCAACGCGGGCCAGGTGTTTTTCGGCGGCTTTGAGTTTGTCGTTAAAGGTTGGCACAGGACCCGTTCGCGAGAGCCAAAACGAATCTATTGAATCGGGCTCGGTCGTTACGAAAAGAAATTATCCCGCTTCGCCCTTTTTCACTTTCAAGCGTATCGCCTTGATGCCCAGCTTCTGCAGCTGCGCGGCGGCGGCGTCGAGCTGTTCGATTTTATCGTAGGGTCCGAGCCGCACGCGGTGGTACTCGCCCTTGCCCTCGACGGTGATTTTCTGGATATGCGCCACCAGCCCCGCGAGCGCAAGCTTGGCCTTCATCTGATCGGCTTCCTCGAAGCCCGCGAACGAACCCGCCTGCAGGATGTAACTGACGCCCTCTTCCGGTTTGGCCTTGACGGTCTTGGTCCTGGCGCGCCGCTCCGGCAGCACGGTCTCGGTTTCCGGAAGTATCGTGTAGAAATCGAATTTCGGCTTCGGCGGTTTCGCCGGTTCCGGTTCTTTCTTGACCGGCTTCTCCGCCGGTTTGCTGAAACTGGAAAAGAGATTCGACAGACCGCTGCGTCCGTCGCCACGATGCGAGTACATCTGCCACAGCATCACGCCGGCCACGCCGATGCCGATCCCGACCAGGAGCAGCAGCCAGCCGGGTTTGCGTGTGCGTCGTCCCGAAGATCTTCTGCGCGCCTGGGCCATGCGGCAACTTTACATCGTCTCCGGGGCCGACACACCCAGGAGTTTCAGCCCGTTGGCGATGACCTGGCGCGCGGCCACGATTAGGTTCAGCCGCGCGTCGCGCACGGCGGCGTCGTCCACCAGAAAGGTATGCGCTCCATAATAAGTATGGAAGTCATAGGCGAGCTCGCGCAGGTAATAGGCGACCTGGTGCGGCTCGAAGGCCGTCGCAGCCATCTCGATCACTTCCGGATAGCGCGCCAGCCGTTCGATGAGCCCCCGTTCATGCGGTTCGGTGAGGCGCGCCAGGTTCCGGTCGCCGTTCGCCGGATCGTGCGCGAATCCCTTCTCCTTCATCTGCCGGAACACGCTGTGGATGCGCGCGTGTGCGTACTGGACGTAGAACACGGGGTTGTCGTTGGACTGCGACTTGGCCAGATCGAGATCAAAATCCATGTGCTGCTCGCATTTGCGCAGCACGTAGAAAAATCGCGCCGCGTCATTGCCGACCTCGTGCCGCAACTCGCGCAGCGTGACAAACTCGCCGCTGCGGGTGGACATCTGCATGCGTTCGCCGCCCTTATAAAGGATGGCGAATTGCACCAGCAGCACGTGCAGCCGCTCCGGGTCGTCGCCGATGGCCGCGAGTGCGGCCTTGATGCGCGGTACGTAGCCGTGATGGTCCGCACCCCAGATGTCGATCACCCGGTCGAAGCCGCGCTCGAGCTTGTCCATGTGGTAAGCGATATCGTGGGCGAAATAGGTTTTCTGGCCGTTCTCGCGCACCACCACGCGGTCCTTTTCGTCGCCGTAATCGGTGGAGCGGAACCACAGCGCGCCTTCCTTTTCGTACACATGGCCGGATTTTTTCAGGCGCTCGATGGCGCGATTGGCGGCGCCGTCTTCCACCAGCGCGCGTTCGGAGAACCACTGGTCATAAGTGACGCCGAACTCTTCGAGGTCCTGACGGATGTCGTCGAGGATGACGTTGAGACCGAGGTCGAATACCAGGCGGTAAGTTGCAGCGCCGAGCAATGATTTGGCGCGCTCGATGAGCGCGTCGATATGTACTTCCTTGTCGCCGCCCTTCGGTTCGTCGGCCGGAATGCCTTCAAATACCTTGGCAGCGGCATGACGATACTTGTCGCCGTTCTCGCGGTGCAGCGTGGCGCCGATGTCGTAGACGTAGTCGCCCTTGTAGCCGTTGACGGGGAAGTCGAATTTTTCGCCGCACAGTTCGAGGTAGCGCAGCCACACGCTGGTGGCGAGGATGTCCATCTGCCGGCCGGCGTCGTTGATGTAATACTCGCGGTGCACCTGGAAACCGGCGGCGTCGAGCAGGTTGGCGAGCGTCGCGCCGTAGGCCGCGCCGCGCCCGTGGCCGACGTGCAGCGGGCCGGTAGGATTGGCCGAGACGAATTCCCTTTGCACCTTGCGACCGGCGCCCAGCCGGCTGCGGCCGAAGTGTTCGCGCTGATCAAGAATTTCACGGATGACGCCGTGGTTGGCGTCGGCGCTCAGGAAAAAATTGATAAAGCCCGGACCGGCGATCTCGACCTTGGAAATTTTTTCGGAGGCCGGCAGCGCCTTGACGATTTTTTCCGCGAGCTCGCGCGGCTTGGCGCGCGCGTGTTTGGCCAGCACCAGGGCGATGTTGCACGCGAAGTCGCCGTGCTCCCTGGATTTGGTGTGATCGATCGTGATTGCCGCGCCGTGCGCCGGCGGCAGCGCGCCGGTGGCCTCGAGGCCGGCGAGTGCCGAGGCGATCAGGTTTTCAATGTGATGTTTCAAGGGATGTCCGGGGGCCGGTGACGGACACCGATTCTACCGGTACCGCGGAGAGGCGAGAAGCGCCCGCGGGGCCGGGACATCAGTCCGCTGGTTTGAACAGCGTCATCCCGGCCCGGTATCGGGTTCGCCCGCTCCATTCAGGAGATTTTCCAGCTCGCGGAGGTTGGCGCGCTTCATCGGCTTGCCGTCCACCGGGCTCAGCGGCGTTTCGCGCACCTCGCGGCGTCCGAACACGCACAGCTCCACCGGCACGCCGTCGGCGGTGAAACTGTAGGCGGGAAAGGTTTCGTGGCGCTCGCCGCCGAAACGCAGGTGTCGGTCGGTCTGCGTGAACGGAATGCCGTGATCCTGCAGCCAGAAGCCGATTTCCTCCGGCGTGTCGGCGGTGAGGTGCAGCTCGATCGTGCTCGCCGACGTGACCGTGCCACTCAGCACCGGCCCCACTAGGCGCGGCTCGAACTTGGATAAAAATCGCATCGCTTCGGCGGCGAGCCCGCGCAGACGACGCAGGCTTTGCGTGAGGCGCCCCCCGTGAAACAGCCGCAGGTATTCCTGCAGCGCGGAATCCACCTCGTCGTTGCCCGGCAGATGCTTGGTTTCGGGCAGGCCGAGGCGCGCCGCGGCCTTGCGTTTGGCGGTGTGGAAGTCGTTCACGCCCTCCTCTGCCATGATGCGCGCGGCGTCCGCCGCGATGTGCTGACGTATCTGGTCCATGCCCGGCGCGTGAGGTTTGGGTCGGTGTCCGGCCGGGGGAATGCGGGGTTTGTTGCCCATCAGAAAAGTTTCTCGCGCACGTTGTCCGGCGGCGGGGTCGGCGCGGTCGCGGGGTTGGGCTCGCCCTCGACGCCCGGCAGCTCGTGCGGGGTTTCCGTACCCTGGATGAAATATTCCTGCATTGCCTGCGGATCGTCGGCCGCGGTCGGGTTTCCGGTTTCGCTGTTGACGGTGAGGCGCACCACGTTCTGCGGCGGCGTCAGCGGCTTTTCCGGAATTCCTTGGAGCGCGACGCGCATGTAGTCGATCCAGATCGGAAGCGCCGCGTGCCCGCCGGTTTCGCCGCGGCCGAGCGAGGCCGGCTGGTCAAAGCCGATCCACGCCGTCGTGACCATGTCGGCGTTATATCCGGAGAACCAGGCGTCACGATAGTCGTTCGTGGTGCCGGTCTTGCCGGCGAGGTCCTTGCGTCCGAGCACGAGCGCCGCTCTTCCGGTTCCCTCGCGGATCACGTCCTGCATCATGCTGGTCATGAGGAACGCGTTTTCAGGACTCAGCACGCGCGGGGCCGTGGCCGGTTTGTCCTTGTCCGCCGCCGCCGGGTTGCCCGGCGCGGCAGCCGGCGCCGGGGTTGCCGGCGTCATGGAAGGGTTTGCCGTGACATCGCAGTCGCGACAGGGCAGCGCCGGCTTGGCTTGCTCGAGGACGTTGTGGTTTGCGTCCTCGATGCGCGCGATGAAGTATGGCGTGATGCGATAACCGCCGTTGGCGAACACGGCGAATGCGTTCACCATCTGCATCGGCGTGGCCGAGGCGGTGCCGAGCGCCAGCGAAAGATTGCGCGGCAGTTTGGCGGCCTCGAATCCGAACCGCTCCATATACTCGGCGGCGTAGGCAACGCCGATGGCGCGCAGCAGGCGCACGGCGACGAGGTTGAGTGATTGCGCCAGTGCCTTGCGCAGGCGCGTCGGCCCGAAGAATTTCTTGCTGTAATCCTCGGGGCGCCATTCGTCCTCGGGCGAGTCGCCCTCCATGACGATCGGCGCGCCGCTCACGGTGCTCGCGGGGGTGAAGCCCTTGTCCAGGGCGGCGCTGAAAATGAACGGCTTGATGCTCGATCCGGGCTGGCGTTCGGCCTGGGTGACGCGGTTGAAGCCGCTCTGGTAAAAGTCGAAACCGCCGGTGAGCGCCAGTATCGCGCCGTCGGCGGGGCGCAGCGAAACCAGCGCGCCGCTCACTTCCGGAATCGCGGCCAGACGCCATGGACCGATCTCCTGTTGCTGCGCCGGGTCGTCGATGGCCTCGAGGTAAATGATGTCCCCGGGCTTCAGCACGTCCGCGGCCCTCTTGGGCGCCGCCCCCAGGGTGTTCTCGTCGATGTAGGCGCGCGCCCACGACAACCCCACCCAGCCGATCTCGGCGGTGCTGCCGTCCTGGGTGTAGACCTGCACGCTTTTCTCGTCGACTTTGAGCACGACGCCCGGCAACAGATCGCCCACGACCCGGTAATCCTTGAGCACGTCGTCGAGGTGTTCCTTGTCCGGCTCGCCGCGGATGGTGACATGACCCGTGGGGCCGCGGTAACCGTGGCGGCGCTCGTATTCGAGCAATCCATCCTGCAGTGCCTTGACCGCGGCCTGCTGGTCGTTGGCGTTGATTGTGGTGTAGACATGAAAGCCGCCGGCGTAGGTTTTCTCGTCATAGGCCTGGATCATGTACTGACGCACCATCTCGGCGACGTAAGGTGCCTCGATGTTGAACCGGTACGCGTGCTTGCTGGCAGCGAGCGGCGTGTTGACTGCCTGGGTGTACGCTGCCTCGTCGATGAAGCCGAGATTCTGCATCTGGCGCAGGATAGCGTTGCGCCGTTCGATGGCGTTGTCGGGATTGGTCAGGGGGTTGTCCCGCGACGGCGCCTTGGGGAGCCCGGCGAGCATCGCCATTTCCGGCAGCGTCAATTCCTTGAGCGTCTTTCCATAGTAAACCTGCGCCGCGGCAGCGAAGCCGTAGGCGCGGTGACCGAGAAATATCTTGTTGAAATAAAGCTCGAGGATCTGTTGTTTGCTCAGTTCGCGCTCGATCTTGAACGCTAGCAGCACTTCCTTGATTTTGCGCGAGTAGGTTTTTTCCGGGCTGAGAAAAAAGTTGCGCGCCACCTGCATGGTGATGGTGCTCGCGCCCTGACCCGAACTCTGGGTGCGCAGGTTGTGCAGAGCGGCCCGGAGAATGCCGGCGAAGTCGACGCCGTGGTGATAAAAGAAGGAACGGTCCTCGGCCGCGAGCACCGACTTGATCAGCAGGTCGGGCACCTCTTCGATGCGCACCGGGATGCGTTTTTCCTCGCCGAACTCGGCGATCAGCTGGCCGTCGGCGGTGTAGACCCGCATCGGGACTTTCAATTGCGCTCCCGAAAGATCGTCGAGTGCGGGCAGCGTCGGCGTCAGGATCAGCGCCACCAGCGTGAGCATGACGACGCCGCCGGCGAACAATCCGAACAGGGCGATCAGGGCCAGTTGCCAGCGTTTCGCGGGCAGATACTGGCGGGTCCAGCGGGAGAAAAAGCTCCCAGAATCATTCATAAGTATCGGGCGAAGCTTGTGGAGTTTTAGTCAGGAAGAGTCGGATGCCGGCGCGCCCGCCAGTATAAACCACCCTCCGTGAGACACGGTATTTGCGAGTTTTTCACCCTCGTCGTGGTGTTAATTTCACGCGGGAAATGCCTGAAAACAGGCTAAATACGCCAATTTGTCATTTCCGAATTCCATGGTCTATATTTGATCTACATTATATGTATTAATCATAACTAATGGATTTCTAAGAGGGAAATTAGGTGACAGGGCTTTCTGGTTTATTCGCCAAGAAAAAGCCGCCACTGATAGGGATCGATATCAGCTCCTCGGCCGTTAAGGTTCTTGAACTGAGCAAATCAGGCGAGCACCTGCGCGTGGAGCGCTACGCGGTAGAACCCCTTCCTCAGAATGCGGTCGTCGAGCACGCGATCACGGAAGTCGAGCAGGTCGCTCAGGTCGTTGAGCGCGCCATCAAGAAATCCGGTACCCGCGTCAGGCATGCCGCGGTGGCGGTGCCGGCCGCGCACGTCATCACCAAGACCATCAAGATGGCGGCCAACCTGAGCGATCAGGACCGCCAGATGCAGGTGGAGATGGAGGCGGATCATTACATTCCCTATCCATTGAACGAAATCAATCTCGACTTTCAGGTTCTGGGGCCTTCGGAAAGTAATCCGGAAGAAGTCGATGTTCTGATGGCCGCTTGCCGCAAGGAAATCGTCGACGATTACCTCGCCGTCATCCAGCAACCGGGCCTGACGCCCATGGTCGTAGACGTCGAAACCTACGCCATGGAAAACGCTTTCTCGCTGATCACCAGCCACATGCCCGGCGGCGGCATGGAGAAGACCATCGCGGTGCTGGATATCGGCGCCACGGCAACCACCATCAACGTGGTACATAACAATCGCTCGGTGTACACCCGCGACCACGCTTTCGGTGGCCGGCAATTGACCGAAGAGATTCAGCGTCGCTACGGCCTGTCCTATGAAGAAGCGGGACTCGCCAAGAAACAGGGCGGCCTGCCGGACAATTACCAGACCGACGTGCTGCGCCCGTTCATGGAGGCCATGTGCCAGGAAATCATGCGCGCGCTGCAGTTCTTCTATTCGTCGACGCCGTTCAACAGCGTCGATCAGTTGTTGCTCGCCGGCGGCTGCGCCCAGGTCGCGGGCATCGACGAGCTGGTGGCGGCGCGTATCGGCGTGCCGGCGATGGTGGCCAATCCGTTTGCCGGCATGTCGCTGGCTTCGCGCATCAAGCCGCAACTCCTCTCCAATGACGCGCCGTCGCTCATGATCAGCTGCGGACTCGCGATGCGGAGCTTCGACGAATGACGACACGCGTCAATCTTTTGCCCTGGCGCGAAATGCGCCGCAAGGAGCAGGACCGGCAACTGCTCACCATCGCCGTGGGCGCGTGGATCCTGATGGGCGTGATCATTTTCTATGCGCACGTGCATGTCAGCTCGCTGATCGAAAACCAGAACCGGCGCAATGAATTTCTGAACCAGGAGATCGCCAAGGTCGAGAAGGAGATCAAGGAGATCGCCGAACTCAAGAAACAGCGGTCGGACCTGATCGCGCGCATGAACGTCATTTACCAGCTGCAGGGCGATCGCGCCCAGGTGGTGCATCTGTTCGATGAACTGGCGCGCAAGCTTCCGGACGGAATCTACTTCTCGTCCCTGAGGCATTCCGGCGCCAATATTGCGTTGCAGGGCGTGGCACAGTCGAACGCCCGCGTGTCGGCGCTCATGCGTAATTTGGCCTCTTCCGACTGGTTTGCCGATCCCGAGCTGGAAGTGATCACGGTGAAGGCCAAGGGAGGCGACCGGGTGAGCGAATTCTCGCTGAAGGTCAAGCAGGTCGCGAAGCAGCAGAAAAAACTGACGGATGCCGGCACATGACCCTGGACGACCTGAAAAATATCGACATAAACAATCTCGGTTCCTGGCCGGTGCCGATCAAGATCGGCGGCGTTCTGGTTGTGTGCGTGATTATTCTTTTCGCCGGATTCTGGTTTCTCATACAGGGCGAGCTCGACCAGTACAGCGAGGAGCAGAAGAAAGAAGAGGGCCTGCGTGAGACTTTCATGAACAAGAAGGCTTTGGCGATCAATTTGCCTGCTTATAAGGAACAAATGGAAGAAATGGAACAGACTTTCGGTAGTCTGCTCAGACAGCTTCCTAATACGACCGAGGTTCCTGACTTGCTGGTGGATATTACCCAGGCCGGATTGGGTCGCGGGCTGGAATTTGCATTGTTCCGGCCAGAGAAGGAGCAACCCAAAGACTTCTATGCCGAGATGCCGATCAGCGTCGAGGTTCGCGGCACTTATCACGAGCTGGCACAGTTTGTCAGCGATGTAGCGGCACTGCCGCGCATCGTGACCTTTGGCGATATCAATATCACTTCAAGCGGCAAAGACAGCAAACTGACCATGTCCGCGAAAGCCAAAACCTATCGCTACCTGGAAGAAGGCGGCGCACAGAAGCCGACCAAAGCTGCCCCACGGACACATAAGAAATAGGCCATGAAATTCGCAAGAACATTGCTGATAGTGGGTATTTTCTCTGTGGTGCTGAGCGGATGCAGCAGCGATGGCCTCGATGACTTACGCGAATTCGTGAAAAACGCTTACGCCGACAAGAAACCCAAGGTCGAGCCGCTGCCGGAAATCAAAATGCAGGAAACCTTTATCTACAATTCCGCCAATCTGGCCGATCCCTTCGCCTCCTTCAATCTCAATCCGCAGGGACAGAAGAGCGCCAGCGGTCCGCGACCCGACCCGAACCGGCGCAAGGAGCCGCTCGAGGATTACCCGCTGGATTCGCTGAAAATGGTCGGCACGCTGATGCGCGGCAAGCAGGTCTGGGCCGTGATCCAGGCGCCGGATGGGACCGTGCATCGCGCGCAAAAGGGCGATCATATGGGACAGAACTCCGGCATGATCAGCAAGATCACCGAGGAAAAGATTGACCTGATCGAATTGATCCAGGGCACGATGGGCGATTGGGTCGAGCGTGAAGCCAACCTGACGCTGGTGGAATGAACAGGAACAAACCAAGGCGGGATGATATGAAACAGCTCACACAATTTTGTCAGGAACAAAATTGGACGCGCGGAGCGCGCCCGCAGGATGCGCGCCAAGGATGGCGCGCATCACAAATCTTGCGCAATGCCGCTGCCGCGGCCGGCAAATGCCTGTCGCTTCTGGCTATCATGCTCGGCACCACCACCGTTGCGCTGGGCGCGGAAGTACAGTCCATCGCCTGGGAACCGGGAAGCGAGACTGCCGTGCTGCAGGTGAAAGTCGCCGGCGAAACACCGTACACGACTCAGGTGCTGGAAGACGGACAACGTCTGCGTATCAGTTTCCCGGGCAGTACCATGGGCGCGTCGCTCGCGGAACTCCAGGGATTGGACAAGGTAAAGGGGGTATATCCTTACCTCGCCGATAACGGCACTTCCGTCGTGGTCGACTTGCTGATGACCGAGCCCGGACAGCTCGATGTGCAGAAAGCCGAGTATGGGTATCGCGTGGTGGCTTCCGCCGCCGCGTCGGCGGCATCGGCCCCAGCCGTCGCGCCAGCTGCTGTGACCACGCCGGCCACCGCTGAAACGTCTGTGGCCGCCGCCGCAACTGCGCCGGCTGCGACAGCGGCACCGGCTGACGCCGCCGTCGGCGCTCCGGAAAAACCCGCGTCTGAACCGGCGGCTGCCCCGGCGGTGGCGGACGAGAAGAACGTCATCGAAGACATACTCTATGCCAAGCTGCCTGGCGATCGGATTCAGATAACGCTGAAGATGGCCAAGCCGCCGGTGGAGCCGAATGCCTTCACCATCACCAACCCGGCGCGCATATCGCTGGATTTTCCCAAGACGCGGGTCGGGCTCGCCAAAAAGAGTCTCGCGGTCAAGGAAGCGGCGGTCACGAGCGTGACCGCCATTGAAGCGGACGATCGTTCGCGAATTGTACTGAGCCTGATCAAGCCGGTGGCGTACTCGACGAATATCGAAGGCAATAATTTCGTGTTGACCGTGGAGGCGCCGGTGACCGCCATCGCCGGAGCGGTGGAGCCGAAGACCACGCATTTCGCGAGCACCCACAAAGCGGCGAAATACAGTCTCAAGGCGATTGATTTCCGCCGTGGTCCGCAGGGAGACGGAAAGATCATCATCAACCTGTCCGATCCCGCGGTCGGCATTGATATCCGCGAACAGGCCGGCGAGATCATGGTGGATTTCCTGAACACCTCGGTACCTTCCGATTTGCAACGCCGTCTGGATGTGGTGGATTTCGCCACGCCGGTGCAGACGGTCGACACCTATCCCCAGGGCAAGAACACGCGCATGATCATCACGCCCAAGGGGAAATATGAGCAGCTGGCGTACCAGACGGGCAACGTCTTCACGATCAGCGTCAAGCCGGTGATCGAAAAACCGGACGAGAAGAAGGTCGACGAGTTCGGTTATTCCGGCGAGAAACTCTCGCTCAATTTCCAGAACATCGATGTCCGCGCCGCGCTGCAGGTGCTCGCCGACTTCACCGGCCTCAATTTCGTCGTGAGCGACACGGTCAGGGGGTCTCTTACCCTGCGCCTCAAAGACGTTCCATGGGATCAGGCCCTGGATCTCATCGTGGACAGCAAAAACCTGGCGGTGCGTCGCAAGGGGAATGTTCTGACGGTTGCCCCCGCGGCGGAAGTGGCCGCCAAGGAAAAAGCCAATCTGGAGGCGACCAAGGCAGTCATCGAGCTGGAACCGCTGGTTTCGGAACTTATCCAGATCAATTATGCCAAGGCCGAAGATATTGCGACCCTCATCAAGTCCATCAAGCCGGTGGGCAGCGCCACCGCATTGGAGCACCCGGTTTTTGGCAGCTCGGCAACCGGGACGACAACGCAGATAGCGACTTCGTCCAACACTCTGTTATCGCCCCGCGGACAGGTTACCGTGGATGCGCGCACGAATTCCATTCTCATTCAGGATACTCCCGGCAAGATCCGGGAAGTGCGCAAACTGATTGCCCAGCTGGATCAACCGGTGCGCCAGGTCATGATCGAGTCCCGGTTGGTGGAGGCTACGGACAATTTCAGCAAATCCCTCGGCGCCCGGTTTGGCGTGAAGTATACCTCTGCGCATACGAGCGGGCGTTCGGGGGCGGGTTCAGGTACGGTGTCGGACAGCTCTTCGATCGTCAATGCCGGCACCATGACTTCGAACGCGAACGGTTTGAATGTCAATCTTCCTTCCGGCGGTATTGGCAACTCGCCGGCGGGGTCTATTGGTCTTACCTTCGCCAAGTTGGGAGCAAACGGCGGCCTGCTGAATCTTGAACTTTCAGCTCTGGAGCAGGAGGGCAAGGGCAAGCTTATCTCCAGCCCGCGGATTATTACTGCCAACCAAAAGCAGGCTCGCATCGAACAGGGACAGGAACAGGTCTATACGCAAAGCGTTCTGGGTGTGGGCAGCGTGATCACAAAAAAGGCCACGCTGAAACTGGAGGTGACGCCGCAGATCACGCCGGATGACCGCATCAATTTGGATGTGAATATCACCAAGGACAGTTTCACGAACGCTGTCGCCGGCACCTTGAATGTCAAGGAGATCAAGACCCAGGTGCTGCTCGACAATGGCGAGACCGTGGTCATCGGCGGCATCTACGAGCAGGACAAGAACGACACCGTCACCAAGGTTCCGTTCTTCGGCGATATTCCGCTGCTTGGCTGGTTGTTCAAGGGTAAGGAAGTCAAGGATAACAAGACCGAGCTGCTGATTTTCCTCACACCGCGGATACTTTCCGAAAACCTCAGCCTGCGCTGATTCTTCGTCGTGAACCGGCCGCCTTGGGCGGCCGGTTCGCTTGATTTATCGTCGCGATGCTGGCATACCTGCGGGCATGAGTCGGGCGGACAATATCTTTTTGATCGGTCCCATGGGCGTGGGTAAATCCACCATCGGGCGTCATCTCGCCGAGATGCTGGACAAGGAGTTTCAGGATTCCGATCATGAAATCGAGCGACGTACCGGCGCGAGTATTCCCCTGATCTTTGAAATAGAAGGCGAAACCGGTTTCCGCAGCCGCGAAGCCTCCATCCTCGACGACCTGACACGCAAATCCAATCTGGTGCTCGCCACCGGCGGCGGCGCGATTCTGGCAGTGGACAACCGGCGCAACTTGCGCGCCCGCGGCGTGGTGGTTTACATGCATGCGCCGCTGGAGACGCTGTTGCAGCGCACGCGTCGCGACCGCCACCGTCCCCTGCTGCAGACGACGGACCGCCGCAAGACGCTGGAGGAGATCCTCAAGGCGCGCGAACCCATATACCGGCAGACCGCGGACATCGTGGTCGAGACGTCGCACCGCTCGCCGGCAAGCGTGGCGCGCGAGATCGCACGCAAACTGGAAGCCCTGAAAGTCGATGAAAACGCTGCCTCTTGAACTGGGGGACAGAAGCTACCCGATCTATATCGGCGCTGGCCTGCTCGACCGGTCCGAGCTGCTGACGCGGCATGTCACGGGAAGCCGGGTGGCCATTGTCAGCAACGAGACCGTGGCACCGCTGTATCTCGCCCGGGTGCGTGCGCCTGTCGCCTCTCTGAAGCCGGTTGAGATCGTGCTCCCGGATGGCGAACAGTACAAGACGCTGGAGCATTTGAATCGCATTTTTGATGCACTGCTCACGGCGCGTTGCGACCGGCGCACCACGATCATCGCCCTGGGCGGCGGCGTTATCGGTGACATGGCCGGGTTCGCCGCCGCGACCTACCAGCGCGGCGTGCCGTTCATTCAGGTGCCGACTACGCTGCTTTCCCAGGTGGACTCTTCGGTCGGAGGCAAAACCGGCGTCAATCATCCACTCGGCAAGAACATGATCGGCGCGTTCTACCAGCCGCGCGCGGTGATCATCGACACCGACACGCTCAACACGCTGCCGGATCGCGAACTCTCGTCGGGGCTGGCCGAGGTCATCAAGTACGGGCTGATCCGCGATCCCGAGTTTTTCGACTGGCTCGAGACGAATCTGGACAAGCTGCTGGCACGCGACGCCGAAGCGCTGGCCTTCGCCATCCACCGCTCCTGCCGCAACAAGGCCGAGGTGGTGGCCGCGGACGAACGCGAGTCCGGTGTACGCGCCACGCTCAATCTGGGCCACACCTTCGGGCACGCCATCGAAACCGGTGTCGGATACGGGAACTGGCTGCATGGCGAGGCCATCGCCGCGGGCATGGCGATGGCGGCCGATCTGTCGCGCCGGCTACAGTGGCTCAGCGTCGCCGAGGTTACGCGCATCGAAAATCTCATCCATCGCGCGCGACTGCCGGTGCGCGCCCCCGCCAGCTTGTCCGCCGCGCGCTTCCTGGAGCTGATGGCGGTGGACAAGAAGGTGCTCGACGGCCGCCTGCGGCTGGTGCTGCTCAAGCGGCTGGGCGAGGCGGTTATTACCGATGATGCCCCGCGCGCCGAGCTCGAGGCGACGCTTGCCAGCATGCGCGAGGCGACGTGAAGCTGGCGTCTTACGCTGCGCAGGACGCTACCTCGCGCGGCCGGCAGTATCCGGAAGCGTCGCCCGCCCACCGCTCGGAGTACCAGCGCGACCGCGACCGCATCATCCACAGCGCCGCGTTCCGCCGTCTCGAATACAAGACCCAGGTTTTCATCAACCACGAAGGCGACCTGTTCCGCACGCGCCTCACGCATTCGATCGAGGTGGCGCAGATCGCCCGCTCCGTCGCCCGCGCGCTTGCCCTCAACGAGGACCTGACCGAGGCGGTCGCGCTCGCGCACGACCTCGGGCACACGCCCTTCGGTCACTCGGGTCAGGATGCGCTGAACGAATGTCTGCACGATCACGGTGGCTTCGAGCACAATCTGCAGTCCTTGCGGGTGGTGGACGTGCTGGAAGAACGCTACGCCGAATTTCCGGGGCTCAATCTCACCTTTGAAACGCGCGAGGGCATACTCAAGCACTGTTCGGTCAAGAACGCCCGCGAACTGGGTGAGCTGGGCCGGCGGTTTCTGGACAAGACCCAGCCGAGTCTCGAAGCGCAGCTGGTCAACATCGCCGACGAGATCGCCTACAACAACCACGATGTGGACGACGGCCTGCGCTCCGGGCTGCTGCAGATCGGGCAGCTGAAGGACGTTTCGCTGTTTGCTGAACAGCACGCCGAGGTGCAGCGGCGCTATCCGGACATCGCGCCGCGCCGCGCGATTTACGAAACCGTGCGGCGCATGATCAATCACGTGGTGACCGATCTGATCGACAACAGCCACCGTCGGATTGAAGCCTCCGGCATCCGGCATATCGACGACGTGCGCCGCCACCCCGGCCCGCTTGTTGCCTACACCGCCGACGTGGGCGAGAAATCCCGCGAACTGAAACGTTTTCTGCGGCAGAACCTGTATGCGCACGAACGCGTGACCCAGATGATGGGCGAAGCGGTGAAGGTCGTGCGCGGCCTGTTCGAGGCGTTCATGCACGACCCGCGCCTGCTGCCGTCACAGTACCAGGAAAAGCTCCGGGAATCGGACGGTACCCCGGGCCGGGCCCGGATTGTGGCGGATTACATCGCCGGCATGACCGATCGCTACGCCCTGCGCGAGCACGCGCGCCTGCTCCAACCCGGCGTTTGAGCCGCGGGAAAGCCGTTTCCGGTCAATCCCTTCTTCGTCGCATGGCTTGAAAAAGAGCCATTTGCCTTCGGTTCCATTGAACCGGCCCCGGCAGGCCGGTATACTTTTCGCCCCTTTTGCACCGGATTTTCCGCGGTTTTCACGGGCAAAAGAACGAATTTCCCTGATCTGGGCGAAGCCCTCGCTGGCGAGCGAAAAACGACATCGATCGGTGCGGAAGAATCGTGCCGGACGGCGTCGCCAGCGGTGAATAAAGCGGTGATCGGAATTGGAACAGCATCATAACAAGCAGCAGGGTCTCTACGACCCGACTTACGAGCACGACGCCTGCGGCGTCGGTTTCGTCGTGGACATCAAGGGTCGTCGCTCGCACCAGATCGTCATCCAGGCGCTGACGATCCTGCGCAACCTCATGCATCGCGGCGCCTGCGGTTGCGAGGAGAACACCGGCGATGGCGCCGGCATCCTGATCCAGATGCCGCATGCCTTCCTGAAGCGCGAGTGCGGCAAGCTCGGCATCAAGTTGCCCGAGCCCGGCCATTACGGCACCGGCGTGGTTTTTCTGCCGCGCGATGTCGCCGAAGCGCGTCGCTGTCAGGAACTGTTCGCCGCCATCGTGCGCGAGGAAGGGCAGACCCTGCTCGGCTGGCGCGATGTTCCGGTGGATCATTCCTCGCTCGGTCCGACGGCGTGTTCGGCCGAGCCCGGCTTCCAGCAGATTTTCATCGCTCGCGCCGCCGGCATCACCGACGACATGAGCTTCGAACGCAAGCTCTATGTGATCCGCAAGCGCATCGAGCACGCGATCTGGAATTCGGACCTGAACGAACGCGCGCTGTTCTACATCCCGAGCCTGTCGGCGCGCACGCTGGTCTACAAGGGCATGCTCACGCCGATCCAGGTGGAACCGATGTTCCCCGACCTGGCCGATCCCGCGGTGGAATCGGCGCTGGCGCTGGTGCATTCGCGCTTCTCGACCAACACCTTCCCGTCCTGGCCACTGGCGCACCCGTACCGCTACATCGCCCATAACGGCGAGATCAACACCCTGCGCGGCAACATCAACTGGATGCGCGCGCGCGAGGCGCTGTGCCAGTCGCCGCTGTTCGGCGATGACCTGAAGAAAATACTTCCCATCGTGATGGAGGGCGGTTCGGACTCGGCCACCTTCGACAACGTGCTCGAATTTCTGTACATGGCCGGCCGTGAGCTGCCACACGCGGTGCTCATGATGATTCCGGAGGCGTGGAGCGGTCACGAGATGATGGACGAGGACCGCAAGGCCTTCTACGAATATCACGGCTGCCTGATGGAACCGTGGGACGGCCCGGCTTCGATCGCCTTCACCGACGGCACGGTCATCGGTGCGATTCTCGATCGCAACGGCCTGCGCCCGTCGCGTTATTACGTCACCAAGGACGGCCTCGTGGTCATGGCCTCCGAGGTCGGCGTGCTCGACGTCCCGCCGGAAAACGTACTGATCAAGGAACGCCTGCATCCGGGCCGGATTTTCCTGGTGGATACGCGCGCCGGCCGCATCATCGACGACGCCGAACTCAAGCAGCGCTATGTCGGCGCGCAGCCTTATAAAGAGTGGCTGAAACAGAATCTCGTGCCGCTCGATCAATTGCCGCAGCCGCCGCAGGTGCCGGAGCCGGATCACGCTACCGTGCTGCAGCGCCAGCAGGCCTTCGGCTACACGCACGAAGACCTGCGTATCCTGATGGCGCCGATGGCGCAGAAGGGCGAGGAGCCGGTGGGCTCCATGGGCAACGACGCCGCGCTCGCGGTGCTGTCGGACAAGCCGCGCCTGCTCTACGACTATTTCAAGCAGCTGTTCGCGCAGGTGACCAACCCGCCGCTCGACGCCATCCGCGAGGAGCTGGTGACGCAGATCGAAACCCCGCTCGGTCCCGAGCGCAACCTGCTCCAGCCCGGTCCGGAAAGCTGTTGCCTGCTCAAGCTCAAGACGCCGATCCTGAGCAACGAAGAGCTGGCCAAAATACGCCATCTCGATCGCCCCGGCTTCAAGACCGTGACGCTGCCCATGCTGTTCCCGGCCGGCTCGGACGGGCAGGGACTGGCGCGGGCGCTGGACGAGCTGTGCCGCAAGGCCAGTGACGCCATCGCCGAGGGCGCTACCTTTATCATCCTCTCGGACCGCGGCGTGGATGCACATCACATGCCGATCCCGGCGATGCTGGCCACGGCCGGCGTGCATCATCATCTGGTGCGTGAGGGCGCACGCGTCAAGGTTGGGCTCATCGTTGAATCCGGCGAGCCGCGCGAGACGCACCACATGGCGTTGTTGCTGGGTTACGGCGCGGGCGCGATCAACCCGTATCTCGCGTTCGAAACGCTCGACGACATGATCCACCAGAAGCTCTTGAGTGGCGTGGATCACGCCACCGCGATCAAGAACTACATCAAAGCGTGCAACAAGGGTGTGGTGAAGGTCATCTCCAAGATGGGCATCTCCACCATCCAGTCCTATCGCGGCGCGCAGATTTTCGAGGCCATTGGTCTCGACAAGAAATTTGTCGATCAGTATTTCACCTGGACCGCTTCGCGTGTCGGTGGCATCGGCATCGACATCGTGGCGCAGGAGACGAGCCTGCGTCATCATCGCGCCTATCCCGAACGGCCGGTGGGTCCGCCCGAGCTCGACTGGGGCGGACACTACCAGTGGCGCCGCGACGGCGAGTACCACATGCTCAATCCGGACACCGTGGCCAAGCTGCAGCACGCCACGCGCGCCAACTCCTACGAGAGATTCAGGGAATTCTCGCGCGCCTGCGACGATGGCGCGCAACACCTGGCGACGTTGCGCGGGCTGATGGAGTTGAAGCTTGCCGACCGAGCGCTGCCGATCGAGGAGGTCGAGGCGGTGGAATCCATCATGCGGCGTTTCGCCACCGGCGCCATGTCCTACGGCTCGATCAGTCTGGAGGCGCACGAGGCGCTGGCGATCGCCATGAACCAGATCGGCGGACGTTCCAACTGCGGCGAGGGCGGCGAGGACCCGGAGCGTTACGGCACGGTCCGGAACTCGCGCATCAAGCAGGTGGCCTCGGGCCGTTTCGGCGTGACCAGCCATTATCTGGTCAACGCCACCGACCTGCAGATCAAGATGGCGCAGGGCGCCAAGCCCGGCGAGGGCGGGCAACTGCCCGGCCACAAGGTCTATCCGTGGATCGCCAAGGTGCGCTACTCGACACCCGGCGTCGGCCTGATCTCGCCGCCACCGCATCACGACATCTATTCGATCGAGGACCTGGCGCAGCTCATCCACGACCTCAAGAACGCCAACCGCGAGGCGCGCATCCACGTGAAGCTCGTCTCCGAGATCGGTGTCGGCACGATCGCCGCCGGCGTGGCCAAGGCGCACGCCGACGTGGTGCTCATCTCCGGCCATGACGGCGGCACCGGCGCCAGCCCGCTGTCCTCGCTCAAGCATGCCGGTCTGCCGTGGGAGCTCGGCGTGGCCGAGACCCAGCAGGTGCTGGTGATGAACAAGCTGCGCGACCGCATCGTCGTGCAGACCGACGGCCAGATGAAGACCGGCCGCGACGTCGTCATCGCCGCGCTGCTCGGTGCCGAGGAGTACGGTTTCTCGATCGCGCCGCTGGTGGTGCTGGGTTGCATCATGATGCGTGTGTGTCACCTGAACACCTGCCCGGTCGGCATCGCGACGCAGGACCCGGAGCTGCGCAAGAAATTCGCCGGCAACCCGGACCACGTGGTGAACTTCTTCCGCTTCGTGGCGCAGGAGACGCGCGAACTGATGGCGCAGCTCGGCTTCCGCAGCATGGACGAGATGATCGGGCGCGTGGATCGCCTGAACGTGAAAAAAGCGGTGGACCACTGGAAGGCGCGCGGCCTCGATTTCTCGCAGATCCTGTATCAGCCGAAAGCCGGCCCCGAGGTGGCGACCCGTCGCGTGCGCGATCAGGACCACGGCCTCGACAAGTCGCTGGACCAGGTGACCATCCTGCCGCTGTGCCACGATGCACTGGAATCGAAGAGACCGGTGGACATCATCCTGCCGATCCGCAACGTCAACCGCACGGTGGGCACGATCCTGGGTTCGGAAGTCTCGCGCCGTTACGGAGCCGAAGGGCTGCCCGAGGATACGATCCGCATTCATTTCAACGGCTCCGCCGGCCAGAGCTTCGGAGCGTTCCTGCCATGCGGCATCACCTTCACGCTCGAGGGCGATGCCAACGACTATATCGGCAAGGGGCTGTCCGGCGGCAAGCTCATCGTCTATCCGCCGCGCCAGGCGAACTTCGTGCCGGAGGAAAACATCCTGATCGGCAACGTCGCGCTGTACGGCGCGACCTCGGGCGAGGCCTATTTCCGCGGCGTCGCCGGCGAGCGTTTCGCCGTGCGTAACTCCGGTGCACACACGGTCGTGGAAGGCGTCGGCGACCACGGCTGCGAATACATGACCGGCGGCCGCGTCGTCGTCATCGGCCCGACCGGGCGCAACTTCGCGGCCGGCATGTCCGGCGGCGTGGCTTATGTGCTGGATGCAGCCGGCGACTTCAGGCGCCATTGCAACCTCGCCATGGTCGATATCGATCCTCTGACTTCCGAGGATATCGACCTGGTGAAAGACCTGCTCAAGCGCCACGTGCATCACACCGGCAGCACGGTCGCGGAAAAGATTCTCGCCAGCTGGAAGACGATGCAGGCGAAATTCGTGAAGATCACGCCCAAGGATTACAAACGCGTGCTCGCGGCGATTTCCAAGGCGCGTGAAACCGGCGTGCCCGAGGAAAAGGCGGTGATGGAGGCGGCGCATGGGTAAGATCACCGGCTTCATCGAGTTTCACCGCGCCAAGCAGCTGTACCGGCCGGTGGCCGAACGCGTGCGCGACTGGAAACAGGTCATGCGCCCGTTCCCCGAGGACAAGCTCAAGGAGCAGGGCGCGCGCTGCATGGATTGCGGCATCCCGTTCTGTCATCAGGGCTGCCCGCTGGGCAACATCATCCCCGACTGGAACGACCTGGTGTACCGTGGTCAGTGGCAGGAGGCCATCGACCGCCTGCACGCGACCAATAATTTTCCGGATTTCACCGGCACGCTGTGTCCGGCGCCGTGCGAGGGCGCGTGCGTGCTCGGCATCAACGACGACCCGGTAACGATCAAGGCGATCGAGCTCGCCATCATCGACCGCGCCTTTCAGGAAGGCTGGATCAAACCCGAGCCGCCCAAGGTGCTTACGGGCAAGAAAGTCGCCGTGGTCGGCTCCGGACCCGCGGGCCTGGCCGGTGCGCAACAACTGCGGCGCGCCGGCCACGAAGTCGCCGTGTTCGAGCGCGATGACCGCATCGGCGGGCTGCTGCGCTACGGCATCCCCGAATTCAAGATGGAAAAGAAAGTGCTCGACCGCCGGCTCGACCAGATGAAAGCCGAGGGTGTGGTGTTCAAAGCCAACGCGCACATCGGCGTGAACCTGCCGGTGGAGGAGTTGCGGAAGAATTTCGACGCCATTCTGCTTGCGGGCGGCGCTTGCGCACCGCGCGACCTGAAGGTTCCGGGACGTGAACTCAAGGGCGTGCACTTCGCCATGGAGTATCTGACGCAATCGAACCGCCGCTGTGAAGGCGACAAAGTTTCTGCCGAGCAGGAAATATCGGCCAAGGGCAAGCACGTCGTCATCATCGGCGGCGGCGACACCGGTGCCGACTGTCTCGGCACCGCCAACCGTCAGGGCGCGAAGAGCGTGCACCAGATGGAAATCATGCCGCGCCCGCCCGAGCATCGGGCCGCGAACAACCCCTGGCCCGAATATCCCTATATCTATCGCGTGGCCTCGGCGCACGAGGAAGGCGTGGAGCGGGTTTATTCGGTCTCGACCAAACGTTTCATCGGCGACGGGCAGGGCCGCGTCAAATCGCTCGAACTGGTGAAGGTCGAGCTGGTCCAGGAAGGCGGGCGTTCGAGTTTCAGGGAAATTCCGGGCAGCGAGTTCACCCTGCCGGCCGAGCTGGTGTTGTTGGCCATGGGTTTCGTTGGACCCGAGAGGCCGGGCATGATCGAGAGTCTGGGCGTGAAACTCACCGAGCGCGGCAACGTGTGGCGCGACGACAACTGGATGACCAGCGTTCCGGGCGTGTTCACCGCCGGCGACATGCAGCGCGGCCAGTCGCTCATCGTCTGGGCCATCGCCGAGGCGCGCTCGGCGGCGCGCGGCATCGACAAATATCTCACGGGCGCCTCCGACCTTCCCGCGCCGCTGTGAGAGCGATCAGCGTTCAGCTACGGCAAGAATCGCTTTTTAGCTGAAAGCTGATCGCTGATAGCTATATGATCCCCCTCAAGAACGACAGGCTGCTCCGAGCCCTTCTCCGGCAACCCGTCGACGTGACCCCCGTCTGGATCATGCGCCAGGCGGGGCGCTATCTGCCCGAATACCGCGCGGTGCGCGAGAAGGCCGGCGACTTCAAGACGCTGTGCACCACGCCGGAACTCGCCTGTGAGGTGACGCTGCAGCCGCTGCGCCGGTTTTCGCTCGACGCCGCGATCCTGTTCTCCGACATTCTCACCATTCCCGACGCCATGGGGCTCGGGTTGTATTTCACCGAGGGCGAAGGCCCGCAATTCCGCAAACCCGTTCGCACCGCCGCCGACGTCGCCGCGCTGTCGGTGCCGGATCCCGAAAGGGAACTGAAATACGTCATGGATGCGGTGCGACTCATCCGCCGCGAACTGCACGGCCAGGTTCCGCTGATCGGTTTCGCCGGCAGCCCGTGGACGCTCGCCACCTACATGATCGAGGGCGGCGGCAGCAGGGACTTCGGACCCACCAAGTGCATGATGTTCGACCAGCCGGCGCTGATGCACCGGCTGCTCGAGGTGCTGGCGCGCGCGGTCACGGCTTACCTCAACGCGCAGGTCGCCGCCGGCGCGCAGGCGCTGATGCTGTTCGACACCTGGGGGGGCGTGCTCACGCCGCGGGATTACCGCGAGTTCTCGCTGCGATACATGGAACAAATCGTCCGCGGTCTGACGCGCGAACACGAAGGCCGGCGGGTGCCGGTGATCCTGTTTACCAAGAACGGCGGCCAGTGGCTCGAGGCTCTGGCGGCATCGGGTGCCGACGCGCTCGGGATCGACTGGACCACGGACCTGAATGATGCCCGCGCGCGCGCGGGCGACCGGGTGGCGCTGCAAGGCAACATGGACCCGTCCATATTGTATGCCTCGCCGGAACGCATCCGTCGCGAGGTCGATACCGTTCTGGCGAGCTACGGCCAAGGCAGCGGCCTGGTTTTCAATCTGGGTCACGGCATCCACCCGCACGTCGATCCTGAAAAAGTCGCCGTGGTCGTGGACGCGGTGCATGACCTGAGCCGCCAATACCACCGGTAATTCGGAATGCGGAATTAAAAGAGTTAAGATTCTGCTGAATTCCGCACTCCGCATTCGCCATTCCGCATTTATGAGCGCCCGTTGCCCATTCGAGAAAGCCATCCTCGGCGCCCAGTGCGCCTGTGAAATGGCGGCCCGTTTTTCCGTCGCCGAACAGATGGGCGTGGAATGCCGTTCCGACCTCGCGCGCAACAATTGCGCCATGTTGCTCGGGTTCATGCGCGAACGCGCGCGCTTCGCGCTCAAGGTGACGGACAGCTCCGCGAGCCTGCCGTTCGGCAAGGAGATGAAGGTCATGCTCGGCGGGCTGATCGGCCTGCAGCGGCAGATGGCGCCGGAAGAGGGCGTCGCCCGGGTGCAGAATATCCACGCGCTGGTGCAACAGGCGCAGGCGGCCTACGGTTCGCTGGAGACCCTGCCGTACCAGGAGATCGTCAAATCGATCGCTTCGTTTCAGAGCAAGCGCCGCGGCCACGCGCGTCCTTCGCGCTGATTCCCGCTTAACCCGGGCCCTTCAATGTCGGCGATAAGTCTTTGATGCGCGTGCATTGCGGCGTGCCGACGAAGCGCACGCGTTGTTATTTGTTATACGCACGGGTAAATTGACATCCATAAAGCTATAAACGGACGTCTAGCCTCAAGAATAACGGTATGCTGTTTCTGCGGCCGCCTCACAGGGATGCGGTGCCTGTGCCGCGCGAAAGCGGACGATGTGTAAGCAAACACGCCGTCGCGGAGACAGGAGGTGGGGAAGTGGCGCAGAACGAATCCGAAGCGGACCGCGCGTCTGCTTCGAAACGAATGCTGGGCCTGCTCGACGGGCTGAAGCGGACGTCCGCGGGCATCGTTATCTATGACCAGATCGCACGCCTGGTGGAAGAGCAGGAGGGCGTGCAGGCCAGGGTCGATCACACCTATGCCGCGCTGCTGCATCTGCTGCTCGACGCCTATGCGCGCGATCCCTCCGCCGATCACATCACCCGCCTCAACGCGCGCCTGATCCAGTTGCGCCGCGGTTTCGCCCCGGCTACCGGGGGCGCGGTTCCCTCCGACAAGCTCGATGAACGCATTCGCCAGGCGGCCGCCGGCGTGGCCGCGCACGTCGCGGAAAAACCCCGGCCGGAACCGGCGGCTGCGCCCAAAGCCACGGCACCCGCTCCGAAGGAGGATTCCTCGAAGACAGTCGTGGCGACCGAGAGCGGTGCGCTGATGGCCGAACGCCGCGTCAACAACGCCTATCGTCTGCACCTCGACCGTCAGCGTGACGAGATCGATAAGCTGCAGGAAGCGCTTGCCAAGAGCGTGACCGACGCGCTCACCCAGAACCGCGAATTCGGCGCGTTGCTGCAGATCGAGCTGCGGGCGTTGCAGCAGGCCGAAGGCGACAAGGAGATCGAGCAGTTGCGTCAGATACTGGTCGGCGGCCTCGAAGAACTCATCAACGGACAGCGCTCGCTCGACACCAAGCTGCACCGCACCGGCGGCTATCTGAAACTCATCAAGGCCGACAGCGAGCGCCTGCACGAGGAGCTGCACAAGGTGCGGCTGCTGTCGCTGACCGATGAATTCACCGGCCTGCCCAACCGGCGCGCGTTCATGCGCCGCCTGCTCGACGAAACCAGCCGCGCGCAGCGTTACGGTGCGCCGCTGGCGCTGGCCATGATCGATCTCGACGAGTTCAAGGCCATCAACGACGTGCACGGCCACGCCGCCGGCGACGCCATCCTGCGCTGTTACGCGACCGAGGTGCTGACGGTGCTGCGCCACCACGACATGGTGTCACGCTACGGCGGCGAGGAGTTCGCGGTGCTGCTGCCCAATACGACCCAGGAAGGAGCCGCCGCGGCCATCACCAAGGTGCGCAACCGCGCGCTCGAGATACGCTGCGAGCACCAGAACACGCGCCTGGCGCTGCCGACCTTTTCCACCGGCATCGCCATGTATACCCCGGGCGAAAGCCACACCGACCTGATCGACCGCGCCGACCGCGCCCTGTACCGCGCCAAGCGCCTCGGCCGCAACCGCATCGAGATGGAGCTCACCGTCGTCCCGCCGCCGCGTCCCCAGGGCCTGACCAACGGCAACGGCTCCTGAAGCCGCCTGTATCGCCTCCCACACCGTATTAACAGCGGCTCAGTGCCCGGCGGGTTGTGAACCGGGGTGGCGGCGTCTAATCTCAATGACAGGTCACTCACGCCAGTTATTGAGGAGATTGCCTTGGTGGGTAAGGACAGCTCAGCAGATCCGTCGTTGCTGCAAAGCCTCAAGCACCACCTGGAAGGTCTGAAGCGGACCGAACACGGGCTCGTTCTCTACAACCAGATCCAGCGTGGCCTGCAGAAGTACGGGCACACCGACGGGCGTATCGAGCTCGTTTTCGTCACTTTCCTGCACGGCCTGCTCGGCAAATACGCCACCAGTCCGTCCTGCGACCCGGCGACGCGCGTGAAGGCGCGGCTCATCCAGCAGCGACTCACGCTTTACATGCCCACGCAACCCGCCGTGCCCGCGATCACAACGCCGGCACCGCCGCCCGCGGCACCGGCGCCGGTCGAAGTGAAACCGGCTACACCGTCCCCCGTTGTGGCGCAGGCTCCACCCACGCCCGCGCCGCCGGTGGCTGAGGTCAAGCCGGAACCGGCAACGGCACGGGAAGCGGTCGCTCCCCCTCCCGAAGCGCCGCCGTCTACGCGCCAGGACAAGATCGAGGCGCTGGAAGACACGCTCGCGCACAAGGTGACCGAGAGCATCCAGGCCGACCAGAAGCTGGGCGAGCTGCTGGAAAGCGAGCGCGCCGCGCTGCAGGATACGCACAGCCCGCTGGGCGAGCTCGGCGACCTCAAGCAGATTCTGGTCAAGGGCCTGAACGAACTGATCGAGGAGCGCCAAGCGCTGATCGATAAACTCTCCACCGCGAGCGATTACCTCAAGGCGGTGGAAACCGACCGCGAGCGGCTGCGGCAGGA
>JACQER010000098.1 GCA_016200465.1 Gammaproteobacteria bacterium
ATCGGCTCCTGCACCACAGCGTCGTCGTCCAGATCAGCGGGGAGTCGTACCGCCTCAAGGAGAAGCGGCAGGGGTACAAACCGGTAACATAGTTTACAGAATAAACCGGGCACATGGTTTACAGTGCATCGGCAAGGAGGAGATTGCCGATGCCGTGGAAGGAAACCAGTGTCATGGACCAACGAATTCGATTGATTGCGGATTGGTTGAGTGGAGAGTACACGAAGAGTGAGCTGTGCCACGCGTATGAGATCAGCCGACCGACGGCGGACAAATGGATTGCGCGGTATACGGAACGAGGCGCACAGGGGCTGGAGGACCTGGCTCGCGCGCCGCACACCCATCCCAATGAAACGCCTGAGGAGCTGCGGGCGATGATCGTTGAGACCAAGCTCCGGCATCAGACGTGGGGTCCGAAGAAGGTGGTGGACTACCTGCGCCGGGAGGGGCCGCACTGGGCCTGGCCTGCGGATTCCACGGCGGGGGAGATCCTCAAGCGGGCGGGGCTGGTTCGGCCACGAGTGCGTCGGCACCGGGTCGCGCCCTACAGCGACCCGTTTCGCGACTGTGGCGGGCCGAATGCGACGTGGAGTGCGGACTTCAAAGGAGACTTTCGGCTGGGCAACGCACGGCGCTGCTATCCGCTGACCATCAGCGATAACTTCTCGAGATATCTGCTGGTGTGCCGGGCCCTTGAGCGGCCGAGCTACGAGGAGGTTCACCCGTGGTTTGAGTGGGTGTTTCGAGAGTACGGTCTGCCCGAGGCGATCCGGACCGACAACGGCGCGCCGTTTGCGTCGCTGGCCGTAGGCGGGATCAGTCAGTTGTCGAAGTGGTGGATTCAGCTGGGGATCACGCCCGAACGGATTCGTCCGGGCAAGCCCGCACAGAACGGGCGCCATGAGCGGCTGCACCGAACGTTGAAGGACGCGGTGCCGGCGCAAGCCAATGTCCAGGCGCAGCAGCGCCAGTATGATCCATTCCGAGAGGAGTATAACTGGCAGCGGTCCCATGAGGCGCTGGGAAGAGAGACTCCGGGGAGTGTGTATCGCGGGTCGCCCCGGTCCTATCCGGTCAAACTCCCCGCGGTTGAGTACGAGTCGGGAGTCACGGTGAGGCAGGTGCGCCACAACGGGGAGATCAAGTGGCAGGGCGAGCTCATCTACGTCTCGGAAGTCTTGGCGAACGAGCCGCTGGGCCTCACGCAAGTAGACGAACAGCAGTGGGAGATCCGTTATAGTTTCCATCGGCTCGGTATGCTCGATCAACGACTCAAGAGGATTCTTCCCGCTAAAGGTTGGCATGGGGCTCAGTGAATAAAGGTGTAAACCATGTCCCCGGTCTAAAATGTAAACCATGTCCGGCTTGCACATGAGGGGTTGGGCTACGGAGCTGTTTTCAACCGAACGATGGTGGCTCCCCACCCCCCGGTCTGGGGCGGGGCATCGACGAAGGAGACGACGTCAGG
>JACQER010000092.1 GCA_016200465.1 Gammaproteobacteria bacterium
GCGCTCACAGCGCTTTCCGCCGCGCGCGAGTTGCTCGGCGTGCCGCGCGAGGCCACGACGATTGTGGTTCGACTCAAGGAGATCGAAGCGCTCGATACCGCGGCGGCGTCGCTGGCGGGGGCGCTCGCCGCGCCGGACCAGGAGGTGGTGACCTGGAAGATCCTGCTGCCCGAGGCGGTGCAGATGCTGGAGCTCATCCGCGTCAATCTCTACATCATTCTGCTCGTGGTGTTTACGGTGGTGGCGCTCGGGGTCGCCAACACGCTGCTCATGGCGGTGCTCGAACGCACGCGCGAGTTCGGGCTGCAGCTCGCGCTCGGCACGCGCCCCGGGCTGATCGTGCGCACCGTGCTCTACGAGTCGCTCACGCTCGGCGTGCTGGGGTTGGCGGCGGGGATCGTCATCGGTTCACTCATCGTCGGTTACTACCACAGCTATGGCTTCGACCTCACGGCCTATGCCGCCGCCACCAAGGCGATCCCGGGCATGACCGGGGTGGTGTATCCCACGATCGTTATTGGTTACGTGTGGTTGCCGGTTACGGCGCTTCTTATCACGAGCCTGGCGGCGGCGCTTTATCCGGCGTGGCGCGCCGCACGGCTTGATGCGATCCAGGCGCTGCGCCATGTATAGGCGACGATGCGGAATTTTTCTCGGGACGCTCGCTTTGCTCGTGCCGGCGATGGCGTTGGCCGCAGAGGAAACGGAGATGTCTTTCAAGGGTTATTACAAGAACCTGCTCGTGAATTCGCGCACTGCGTTTCCGCAAGTCGAGGACTATACGGTCGATCTCAACCGCCTGCGCCTCGAGCTGCGCGGTCGCCCGGTGGAATGGTTCGGCTACGAGGTCCAGTACGACAACGAAGCACTGCTCGGAAACTACCTCGACACCGCGCAGTTCGCGCAGATCAAGACAGCGAAGCCCGCGACCTACTGGGACCTCGATGACGCCTATGCTGATCGCGGCTCGGTCTCCGCGCGCCACCGGCTGTACCGCGGGTTCGTCAGCGTCAACACCCCCGCGGCCGATTTGCGTCTCGGACGCCAGCGCGTCGCCTGGGGCAGCGGGCGGCTGTGGAATCCGACCGATCTGCTCAATCCCTACAACCCGGCGTTGCTAGAACGCGAGGAACGGCCCGGCGTGGATGCGATGCTGCTCGAGGCCAACCTCGGCGCGCTGTCGCGGTTGAGCGTGGTTTACGCGCCGCCCGTCGAACCCGCGCGCGCGAGCACGGCGCTGCACTGGCGCGGCAACTTTGCCGGCACGGACGTGGCACTCCTGGCGGGCGAGTTTCATGGCGACCGCGTCGCCGGCCTCGATCTCATCGGCCATTTCGGCGACGCCGGCGTCTATGCCGAGATGACCCGCACCCGGCCCGAGGACGGTGACAGTTACGCGCGCGCGGTGGCCGGAGCCGAGTACGCTTTCGCCAACACGCTCACCGTCGGCGCCGAGTTTTACTACAACGGTCGGGGCACCACCGACCGCGCGCGTTACGATTTCACGCGTCTGTTCGCGGGCGATATCCAGAACGTCGCGCGCCGCTACGCCGGCGCGCGCCTGAAATACGAGTTCACGCCGCTGCTGCGAACCGAGAATTATCTGATCATCAACCGCGACGATGGCAGCCGGTTTTTTGCACCGAGCCTGGTGTATTCGCTCACCCAGAACTGGGACTGGGCGGTGGGGGCGCAGTTCTTCGGTGGCGGTGCCGGCAGCGAGTACGGCCGGTTCCATGACGTGTACTATACGTACTTGCAGTGGTTTTTCTGAGTTTGCGGCAAATGAATGCGTTTGATGCATGACATGCAAAGCGGGGTGAAGCGCCATGACCACAACCGATGTGCCTGAAGAAGGACTGGTCGCCTGCGAGGTCTGTCTCAAGGAGATTCCGCGATCGGTGGCCCGCAGCCTGGAGGGTCCGGACTACGTTTACTATTTTTGCGGCCAGCAGTGTTACGAAAAATGGCAGGCCGGCGCCGGTATGCGCGAGGTCGGGCTGGAGGTAAGCGGGATGGATCTTGATTTCGCAGCGGCGCAGGCACTGGCGGAATCGGCGGCGAAGCGATACGCGGAAGACGCCATGCTGCTGGCCTGGTTCGATCGTGAGCGCGGCAAGGAATCGCCGAATGTCCCCGAATGCCAGCACAAGCCCGGCTGGCTCGCCTACGCCGAGAGCCACGGCGGCGACCTGAAGATAGATATCAACCACGGGGCTTATGTCTTTATCTTCACGACCACAAAGCAGGGCTGACTTTTTCAAGGAGGCCGCCATGAATTCCAGACAGCTTGCCGTTGCGCTTCTCATTCTGCGTATCGCTTTGGCCGCATTCCTCCTGCTCTTCGGCATCGACAAACTGGTGGCGACGGAGACGACGATATCGGTGTTTGCGCATTATTACGGTCTCTCCATTGCCGCCCCTGTCGCCTATGCCGCCGGGGTTCTGGAAATCCTGCTGGGCCTTGCCATGCTCGCCGGGCTCTGGAAGACGGTTACTTACGGGTTGGGGTTATTGCTCCATGCGATTTCCACCCTGGCGACTTATGAACAGTTGCTGTTTCCTTTTGGAGAGAACCACCTCTTTATCGCGAGTATCCCGGTGCTCGCGGCCTTCATCGCTTTGTTTCTCTTGCGCCGGCAGGATAAGTTATTGAGCTTGGATGCCTCAGTGCGCGAGGAAGCCAAATAGCATGACCCGCGATCCCGTTTGCCTGATGACCCTCGATCCACGCCAGGCCAAGGCGATGGTCGAACACAATGGCCAGACTTATTACTTCTGTTCCGAAGCTTGCCAGCGGAAGTTCATGGCGCAGCCGGACCTGTTTCTCAACAAAGCGCCGGGCATGCGATTGACGGTCGGCGTGATGGGCTCGGCCAGCGGCGAATTTTCGTCCGCCGCCAGGGCCCAGGCTTACGCCCTCGGTCGGGCCGTCGCCGAGCGCGGATTCATCCTGATCACCGGCGCCTGTCCGGGACTCCCGTACGAATGCGCCCGCGGCGCGCGCGAGAGCAGTGGCCTGTCGGTCGGCATCTCACCGGCGCTCAGTCTCGACGAGCACGTGCACAAATATCTTTCGCCCGCCGATGTCTTCGATGTGCTGATCTACACCGGCAGCGGACTCATGGGCCGCGAGGTGACCAACATCCGTTCGAGCGACATGGTCGTGATCGTGGGCGGACGCTCCGGAACGCTCGGCGAATTCGCCATCGCCTACGACGAGGGCAAACTCATCGGCGTACTCGAAGGCAGCGGCGGCATCACCGCGCAGATTCCGGAACTGGTCGCGAGTTTCGGCAAGGACACCGGCGCGCACGTGATCTACGAGGCCGATCCCAAAACCCTCATTCACAAGTTATCCGAGACTTACACCACTCATCACTACAAACATCCCTCCTGTTTTTGCGATCATTCCCCCGCCGGGGCAGGCTGAACGAATATTTTCTGGCATACTCGGTCCTGGAACCAGCTTTCATCGAGGTTGCCGGAAAATTATGAGTGATCTCGCGGCGGTCAAACGCCTGTCGATTTCGGGAATGAGCTGCGCCGGCTGCGTGGCGACGGTGGAGAACGCGCTCAAGAACGTGCCGGGCGTGGCCGAAGCCACGGTCAATTTTGCCGAGCACACGGCGAGTGTGCGGGGCGAAGTGGCCGCCCCGCTGTTGATCTCGGCGGTCAAGCAGGCGGGATATGACGCCGCCGAGTTGCGCGGGATCGACGACGAGACCGAGAAGGAAGCGGCGGAGTTTGCGCACTACCGTGCGCTGCTGCGCAAGTTTGCGGTGGCCGCGGCGGTGGGATTACCCCTGTTCGTGGCCGATCCGCTGGACTGGCTGCCGCATCTGGCGACGCCGCCAGGTTATGTGTTCTGGAGCGCGGTGGGGTTGGCGACGTTGTTCGTGCTGGTCTATGCCGGCGGGCATTTCTTCCGCGGCGCGTGGAAATCGTTCCGCGCCCACAACGCCAACATGGACACGCTCATCGCGCTCGGCACCGGCGCGGCCTGGGTGTACTCGATGCTGGTGGTGATCTTCCCCGGCATCGTGCCGAGCCTCGCGCGCCACGCCTATTTCGAAGCCGCGGCCA
>JACQER010000093.1 GCA_016200465.1 Gammaproteobacteria bacterium
CGCCGGAGAGAAAATCGTATCCGCCGCCTCCTGCACCACCAACTGCCTGGCGCCCGTTGCCAAGGTGTTGAATGACAACTTCGGCATCAAGCGCGGCCTGATGACCACCGTGCACGCCGCCACCGCGACGCAGAAGACCGTCGACGGCCCGTCCACCAAGGACTGGCGCGGCGGCCGCGGCATCCTGGAAAACATCATCCCGTCCTCGACCGGCGCCGCCAAGGCCGTCGGCAAGGTGCTGCCGGAGCTCAACAAGAAACTCACCGGCATGGCGTTCCGCGTGCCGACCTCGGACGTGTCCGTGGTCGACCTGACCGTGGAGCTGAACAAGGAAGCGTCCTACGAGCAGATCTGCGCGGCCATGAAGAAGGCCTCGGAAGGCGAACTCAAGGGCGTGCTCGGCTACACCGACGAGAAGGTGGTCTCGACCGACTTCCGCGGCAACAGCATGCCGTCGGTTTTCGACGCCGAAGCCGGCATCGCCCTCGACAGCACCTTCGTCAAGGTCGTGTCCTGGTACGACAACGAGTACGGCTACACCTGTAACATGCTGCGTTTCGTGCAGCACGTCGCCAAATAAATACATGTAGGGCGGGTTAGGCGCGTAAGCGCCGTAACCAGCCGCATGGCGGCGGAATACGGCGGCTGCGCCGCCTATTCCGCCCTACATTTTCCCGGAGCAGAGTTATGTCCGTTATCAAATTGACCGATCTCGACCTCAAGGGCAAGCGTGTTTTGATCCGCGCCGATCTCAACGTGCCGGTGAAAGACGGCAAGGTCACGTCCGACGCGCGCATCAGCGCCTCGCTGCCGACCTTCAATCACTGCATCAAGGCCGGCGCCAAGGTGATGGTGATGTCGCATCTCGGCCGCCCGACCGAAGGTGAATACTCGGAAGAGAATTCGCTCAAGCCGGTGGCTAACGATCTGTCCCATAAGCTCGGCAAGCCGGTGCGCCTCGTGAAGGACTGGATCAACGGCGGCTTCGATGTCGCGGCCGGCGAGCTGGTGCTGCTCGAAAACGTGCGCTTCAACAAGGGCGAGAAGAAGAACGTCGACGAGACCGCGCAGAAATACGCCAAGCTGTGCGACGTGTTCGTGATGGACGCGTTCGGCACCGCGCACCGCGCCGAGGGCTCGACCCACGGCGTGGCCAAGTTTGCGCCGGTCGCCTGCGCCGGCATCCTGCTCACCGAAGAACTGGACGCGCTCACCAAGGCGCTGCTCAACCCGAAGCGCCCGATGGTCGCGATCGTCGGCGGCTCGAAAGTTTCCACCAAGCTGACCGTGCTCGAATCGCTGTCCGAGAAGGTCGACCAGCTGGTAGTCGGCGGCGGCATCGCCAACACCTTTCTCGCGGCAAGCGGCAAGAAGATCGGCAAGTCGCTGGCCGAGGCCGACCTGATCCCGACCGCCAAGACGCTCATGGAAAAAATGAGCAAGCGCGGCGCCACCATTCCGATCGCGGTGGATGTGGTGGTCGGCAAGAAGTTCGACGCCAGCGAGAAGGCCGTGCTCAAAGATGCGGGTAGCGTGGCCGACGACGACATGATCTTCGACATCGGGCCGAAGAGCGCCCAGGAGCTGGCCGACATCATCATGAAGGCCGGTACCGTGGTGTGGAACGGGCCGGTGGGCGTGTTCGAATTCGACCAGTTCGGCGCCGGCACCCGGAAGATTGCCGAGGCCATCGCCAACACCAAGGCGTTCACGCTGGCCGGCGGCGGCGACACCATTGCGGCTATTCAGAAATACAACATCTACGACAAGGTGTCGTACATCTCGACCGCCGGCGGCGCGTTCCTCGAATTTCTCGAGGGCAAGAAACTGCCCGCGGTTGCCATGCTCGAAGAACGGGCGAAGAAGTAAAATAATGCTGGCCACAGAGCACACGGAGTTCACAGAACAAGGATTTTTCTCCCAAATCTCCGTGAACTCTGCGGCTTATTCCGAGGTGTCTATTGCTGCGTAGAACCAAAATCGTCGCCACCTTCGGTCCGGCCACGGAAGACCCGAAAGTCATCGACAAGCTGATCGATGCCGGTCTGGACGTGGTACGACTCAACTTCTCGCATGACCGGCATGAAGTCCACGTGCAGCGCGCCGAGACCGTGCGCGAACGCGCCAAGGCGCACGGGCGCGAAATCGGCATCGTGGTGGATCTGCAAGGCCCGAAGATTCGCATCGGCAGATTCAAGAGCGGACCGATCAAACTCACGGAAGGCGATACGTTCGTCCTGGACGTGGATCATCCGCTGGATGCCGGCACGTCGGAGCGTGTGGGCGTCACCTACAAGTCCCTGCCTCATGACGTCGAGCGCGGCGCGACCCTGCTGCTTGATGACGGGCGCATCGTGCTGTGGGTGGACAAGGTGGACGGCAGCGCGGTGATCTGCCGCGTGGTGGTCGGCGGAGAACTCTCGAACAACAAGGGCATCAATCGCCAGGGCGGCGGGCTGACGGCCAAGGCGCTGACCGACAAGGATCGCGAGGATATCCGCACCGCCGCCAGAATCCGCGCCGATTACGTCGCCATTTCCTTCCCGCGCAGCGCCGACGACGTGAACGAGGCGCGCCAGCTGTTACGCGCCGCCGGAGGTCATGGCGGGATCATCGCCAAGATCGAGCGCGCCGAGGCGGTGCAGAACATCGAGGCGATCATCGACGCGGCGGACGCGATCATGATCGCGCGTGGCGACCTCGGGGTCGAGATGGGCGACGCGGCCGTGCCGCCGATCCAGAAGCGGCTGATCAAGATGGCGCGCGAACGCAACAAGGTGTCGATCACCGCGACGCAGATGATGGAATCGATGATCGAGAACGCCATTCCCACGCGCGCCGAGGTTTCCGACGTGGCCAACGCCGTGATCGACGGCACCGACGCGGTGATGCTGTCGGCCGAAACCGCCGCCGGCAAACATCCGGTGGCGGCGGTGATGGCCATGGACCGGGTGTGCCGCGTGGCCGAACAGGAACCCGATGTCACCACCTCGGCGCATCGCATGCGCGCCATGTTCAAGCGCGTCGACGAGGGTATCGCCATGGCGGCGATGTATACCGCGAATCATCTGGCGGTGAAGGCCATCGCCGCCCTTACGGAATCCGGGTCTACCGTGTTGTGGATGTCGCGCATCAGTTCGGCGGTGCCGATCTATGCCTTGACGAGCCAGGTCGACACGCGTAGAAAGGTCAGTCTTTATCGCGGCGTTTACCCCGTCGCGTTCGAAGTCACCACGTCGGATCATGCCACGGTCAACAAGGAGGCGATCGATGAACTTCGCCGCCGGGGCACCGTGCGTGACGGCGATCTGGTCATCATCACCAAGGGTGATCTGACCGGCGTGATGGGAGGCACCAACGCCATGAAAGTGGCGATGGTAGGGAATCTGCCCGAATTCTGATTTAAATTTACCGCCAACCGTTTCAGGAGGATTTATGGCTCTCGTTACCCTTCGTCAGCTTCTGGATCATGCCGCCGAGCATGGTTACGGAGTGCCGGCGTTCAACGTCAACAACCTCGAACAGATGCGCGCCATCATGGAAGCCGCGCACGAGACCGACAGCCCGGTGATCGTGCAGGCCTCGGCCGGCGCGCGCAAGTACGCGGGTGCCCCGTTCCTGCGTCACCTGATACTCGCCGCCATCGAAGAGTGGCCGCACATCCCGGTGGTGATGCACCAGGACCACGGCGCCTCGCCGGCGGTGTGCCAGCGCTCGATCCAGCTCGGCTTTTCGTCCGTGATGATGGACGGCTCGCTGAAAGAGGACATGAAGACCCCCGCCACCTATGAATACAACGTGGATGTCACCAAGCGCGTGGTCGACATGGCGCATGCCTGCGGCGTGTCCGTCGAAGGCGAGCTCGGCTGCCTCGGCTCGCTCGAAACCGGCATGGCCGGTGAAGAGGACGGCTCCGGCGCCGAGGGCAAGCTCGATCATTCGCAGTTGCTCACCGACCCCGATCAGGCCGCGGACTTTGTGAAGAAGACCAAGGTCGACGCGCTCGCGATCGCCATCGGCACCAGTCACGGCGCCTACAAGTTCACCCGTCCGCCGACGGGCGATATCCTTGCCATCGAGCGCATCAAGCAGATCCACAAGCGCATCCCCAATACGCACCTCGTCATGCACGGTTCCAGCTCGGTGCCGCAGGACTGGCTGAAAATGATCAACACCTACGGCGGCGACATGGGCCAGACCTATGGCGTGCCGGTGGAAGAAATCGTGCAGGGCATCAAGCACGGCGTGCGCAAGGTCAATATCGACACCGACCTGCGCATGTCCTCGACCGGCGCGGTGCGCAAATTCCTGGTCGAGAACAAGAAGGAATTCGACCCGCGCAAGTGGCTCGCGGCTTCTACCAAGGGC
>JACQER010000094.1 GCA_016200465.1 Gammaproteobacteria bacterium
GGTAGAAAAACACGAATCGCCCGTTCTCCACGTCCACCATGAGAGTGGCGCCATGGTGGATGCCGTAGTCCACGTAACCGGGCACGGCACTGGTCTGATGGCATTCACTCACGTGCTGCGGTGCCTCGAAATCGCGGTCGCGGTCGTACCAGGAAAGCAGCATGGGATCGTTCAGATGTGCGGCGGCCGTGGCGTTTGCGAGCCGCATCGCCTCGAGATAATCGGCCGCTGGCGTTCCGGGATGCAGCGGCACCACCATGACGCCCGAGAGATCCGGGGCGGACGGCAGCGGACAGGCAGCCGACTCCTCGTCGCCGGAGGCCGGCGAGACGCCGGTTTTCCGGCTGGAAGAAGGTCCGTCATTCATGTCTGGAAATGTCGTTCCGGGAACGTAATACCGTGGAATCGGCGCCGGTCGGCCTGAAAAATACGCCCGTCAGATGCCCTTCACAAGGCCTGCCCCGGCGGGTTATTGTTGCGTCCGATATCTGTGCTAGAACTTATAAGATGTCAGAATCAAAAGCTTAGGAAAGGAATCTCCACACACTAATGAAGCCTGCAAGGATAATCGCCGCCTTGGCGACCGTCGCCGGGATCGTCACCGCCGCGCTCTACGTCACCTCGGACGCCAACGTCACTCCGCCGCCACCGGCCGCGGTCGAGGAACCGGCATCGTACATCAAGGCCGAGGACATCATTCAATACGGCCAGCCCAACCGCCTCTCGCTGCAATCGAGCGTGGTCATCGTCATGGATGACCGTGAAGGCGTCATGCTCTACGGACGCAACGTGGATCGTCCGCGCCCGATCGCGTCGCTGACCAAACTCATGACCGCGCTGGTCATCCTCGACTCCGGGCTGTCGCTCGACGAGCAGATCAAAATTACGCGCGATGATCGCGACCGCTTGCGCGGCACGCGCTCGCGCCTGAACTTCAACGCCGTGTTCACGCGCTATGACCTGCTGCGCACGGCGCTCGGCGCCTCCGACAATCGCGCCGCGGCGGCGTTGGCGCGCACCTTCCCCGGCGGACAGGAAGCGATGGTCCAGGCGATGAACGCCAAGGCGCAGGAACTCGGCATGACGCAGACGCGTTACGCCGATTCGTCCGGTCTCGGCACCGGCAACGTCTCCACCGCGCGCGACCTGACGCGCCTCGTCGCCGAAGCGCGCAAGCGCCAGATGCTCCACATCCTGACGACGACCGCGTCGTTCCGCATCACCGACCGCGCCTCGGGCCGCGAGCTCGCTTACCACAACACCAACCGGCTGCTGCGCCGGGACAGCTGGGACATCGCGCTGAGCAAGACCGGCTACACGGCGGCGGCCGGCAACTGCCTGCTGATGCAGGTCACGGTCGCCAACCGTCCGCTCACCATCGTGCTGCTCGACTCGTGGGGCAAGTACAGCCGCTACGGCGACGCCAACCGGATTCACCAGTGGCTGCAAAAAGCCGAACGCCGCGTGCCGCATATCCTGACCGCCCGCGCCTCGCCGGGCTGATCCGCTCCGCTTCACCAAACGACTGATTCCCGGCCCCGCTTAGTTCGGGGCCGTTTTATTTTGCCTGACGCCATTCTTCTGACGGCGGCTCCGGGGTACATTACCGTACCCAGAATGCTCATTCGGGAGAATATCAATGGAAGTTCTCGAAGCCATGCACCGCCGCGCGTCCACGCGCGCCTATCTCGACAAGCCGGTGGACCGCGCCTCGATCGAAGCGATACTCGATGCCGCGCGCTGGGCGCCGTCCGGCGTCAACGCCCAGCCGTGGCAGGTTGTCGTGGTGACGGGCGAAACCAAGCGGCGCGTGAGCGAAGCCTTGCTGGCGGAGCGGGCCGCGGGCCGTTCCGAGCAACCGGACTACACCTATTATCCGAAACTGTGGAACGAGCCGTACAAGTCACGGCGCATGGCCTGCGGGCTGGCGCTGTATTCCGCGCTCGGCATCAACCGCGCCGATCCCGAGGCACGCATGAAGTCGTGGAACAATAATTACCATTTCTTCGGCGCTCCGGTGGGCCTGTTTTTCTTTCTCGACCGTTCGCTCGAGAAGGGCTCGTGGGTGGACATGGGCATGTTCATCGAGAACGTGATGCTCGCGGCGCTTTCCTTCGGCCTCGCCACCTGCCCGCAGGCGGCGCTCGCCGAGTATCCCGACATCGTGCGCCGGCTGCTCAACGTGCCCGATTCGCGCGCCCTCCTCTGCGGCATGGCGCTCGGCTACCCGGACACCGCCGCGCCAGTGAACAACTACCGCACCGTGCGCGAACCGGTGGCGAGCTTCACCACATGGCATGAGTAAACGCCTCCGTCGCTATCCCTGACTGCCAGCATGATCACGGGCCATGCGCGGCGAAACAGGGCGCATAGCCTTGAAGTCAGGCGGGCTATTTCCCGCCAAACTCCTTGAGTCCCAGCGTTTCTTTGAAGTAACCATCCGAACCACCCTTGAGGAAGTGATAGTCACGCAAGCCCTTTTCGCGCAGGTAGTATTGAAACCAACGGATCTGGTGGCCAGCCTTGTCGTAAATCAGCAGCGTTTTGTGGTATTTTTTCGCCACCTCGATCAGCGCGTCCATGCGCGCTAGGTCGTCGAGCGGAATGCGTTCCTCTCCAAGTCCGAACACCGGATTGTCGCGTTGAACACGGTCGCGGATATCGAGCGACACGGCCTTGTTGCCAAGCTGCTCGTACAGCGCCGCGAACGGCCTGGGCGCGAGTACATGGCTGGTGAATTCCTGTTCACTGATCAAATCGCTGATCTTGATCAGCGCCTTGCCGCGCAGAACGGTACTTTCCGGGCGTACTTCGGCCCAGGCCAAGATCCCCGCATCGTAGGCGTAGACATTGCGGATTCCGGCATTGATGACCAATGCCGCGGCTTCATAACTCTTTCGACAGGTCTTGCCGTTACAATAAAAAACGATCGGGCGCGCATTCCCGGAGCGGAGTTTGCGTACGTTGTCGATGAAATTCTTGTCGAGCGGGATGTTGATTGCACCCTTGACATGCAGGGTGTCGTACTCGTACTTCGATCGGACATCGACCACGCTCACCGCGTTGAGCTGAGCGGCAAACTCCGCCGTTTCGAGGATATTGACGTCGTATTGCGATCGATAAGGAAATTCCGCGGTGGACTTTTCGATGGCGCCCTGCGCCGCCGCAACGCCGAGCAGCAGCGACACCACCGCCCACCGGATAAATCGAATAACATGCTTGATCGTCGACATAAAACCCCTTGCTTCTTTAACCAGGAGAACCGGCAATGCCGCAAAAGCGGCGGTAAATACCCTGACTAAACAAGCAATTCGCATGCCAGTAAAAAATGAGTGTTTGCCGGACCGTATCGCCCTAAAATCCTTGAAAATTCAACACTCCGCCGTCGAGACAGCATGTCCACGCGCGGGAACAACGACTGGCGCGAGCGCGCAAACCGGCAGCAGACTTCACGACATGGCATCAACAGCAAAATCCGGTCCCTTAACATCGGCACCCTAATGAGAGTTCTTGTCCTTGGCAGTGGAGTGATCGGCGTCACCAGCGCCTGGTATCTCAGCCGCGCCGGTCACGAAGTCACGGTCGTGGACCGGCAAGCGGAGCCGGGCATGGAAACGAGTCAGGCCAACGGCGGACAGATTTCGTGGGGCGCCAGCACTCCCTGGGCCGCGCCCGGCATTCCGTTCAAGGCGCTGAAATGGATGTTCCATCCGCATTCGCCTCTGGTGCTGCGCCCGCGCCTCGATCCGGCGATGTGGTCGTGGCTTTTCAAAATGCTCGGGAACTGTACGGCCGCCCGCTATGCGATCAACCGCGAGCGCATGCTGCGGCTCTCGCGCTACAGCCATGAATGCCTGGTTGCGTTGCGGAGCGAAACCGGAATTCATTACGACGAGCGCGCCGGCGGCGTGCTGGAACTGTTCCGCACCCGGCAAGAACTGGACGAAGCCGCCGATCAGGCGGCGATGCTGGAAAACTGGGGCGTTCCCTCGCAACTGCTCGATCCGGCCGCGTGCGTGAAACATGAACCGGCGCTGCAAGCCGCGCAGAAAAAAATTATCGGCGGATTATTTTTTCCCGGCGACGAATCGGGCGACTGCCTGCAATTCACCCGCGAGCTCGCGCGCCGCGCCGAAACCCGGGGCGTGCGCTTCGCGCTTTCGACGCAGATAAAAAAATTTATCGCCGATGGCGACCGCATTCAGGGCGTGCTGACCGACAAGGGCGAAATGAACGCCGATGCCTGTGTGCTCGCCTGCGGCAGTTATTCGCCGCTATTGTTGCGTCCGCTCGGCATCAAACTGCCGGTGTATCCGGTCAAGGGTTACTCGGCCACGATCGAGATCGACAACGCCGCCGCGGCGCCCGCCGCGACGCTCACGGACGTGAGCTACAAGGTGGTCGTCACGCGCCTCGGCAACAAGCTGCGTGGCGCCGGCACGGCGGAACTGGCGGGCTACGATCTGTCGCTGCGGCCATCGCGCTGCGACACCATCAAGCATGTCGTGAACGACCTTTTCCCGGACGCCGGCGATCTTTCCCGGGCGCAGTACTGGTGCGGGCTGCGGCCGATGACGCCGGACAATCCGCCGGTGATCGGAACGACTCCTTATAAGAACCTGTTCCTCAACACCGGCCACGGCACGCTCGGCTGGACCATGGCCTGCGGCTCCGGAAAAACCATCGCCGATCTGGTTTCGGGCGGCAAACCGGAAATCGATCTGGACGGCCTCACCCTGGCGCGGTTTTCCTGAAGAACCACATCAGCAGCTGAACCCGGCATCGGCAGCGGGAACCCTGCGGTTTCAGGGTGTATGGTTGACAGGCCTCGCTACCGGGGTATAGCGTGACGTCAGGCCTGTCATGTTGCTTCCGGGCCGGCACGAGTCGTCTTTTCCCGCATCATAATGCGATTCCCGTCAGATCATTTATTCAAGGAGGAGATCATGTCCCGGAAATATATTGATTGTCGTGAATATCCCAGCCAGATGAACTGCACGGTCACCATCTTCGCCGACAGCGACGCGGAACTGCTGGAGGCCGCGGTGCAGCATGCAATATCGGTTCACGAGCACAAAGACACACCGGAACTGCGCGAACAGCTGCAAAAAGCCTTCCGCGAGGAAAGGCGGCGCGCGGCCTGAGTGGACGCACCACGGTGTGAACCCATGGGTAATGCGCCGGTTCCGTTTTCAGATACCGGCGCATTGCTCTTATAATTGCCCTCTACGATTGATCCTTCCAAGTCTCAGGCCTGGTGTCTCTGGCGCGCACCATAGCCGGCCAACCAGCCCGGTATTTCCTCCGCGGGCAGGGGCTTTGCGATGCCGTAACCCTGAGCCAGGTCGCACTTGTTGGCGACGAGCCAGGCAATCTCATCCGCCGTTTCCGCGCACTCACCCACGACCGTGAGGCCCAATGCGTGGCACATTCCGATCGTGGATCGCACGATGGCGGCATTCTTGGGTGTCGTGGCCACGGCGCGGATGAAACTGCCGTCGATCTTAAGCTCGTGCACCGGCAGCGTCTGGAGGTAGGCCAGCGAGGCCTGACCCACGCCATAATCGTCGATTGACAGCTTGAGTCCCAACGCCGCGAGCTCATTCAGATGGGCCAATGCCAGTTCCGGATCTTCCATCAGCGCGCTCTCGGTGATTTCGAGACATAATGCGCCCCCCGCCAGGCTGTGTGACCCGATCAATCGTCGCATATGGTCAATCAACCGGGGATTCAAGAGGTCGAGCGCGGAGAGATTGACCGCGGGCACGAGGTTGATCCCGACCTCACGCCAGCGCGCAAGCTGTGCAACAACCGTTTCGAGCACCCAAGGCGTCAGTTCGCGGATGAATCCGGTCTTTTCCGCAAATGGAATAAATCTACCCGGCGGAACCATGCCGCGCTGCGGATGCCGCCATCGAATCAACGCCTCCACCGCCGTCACCTGTCCGCTGGCCAGATCGAGCTTGGGCTGGTAGTAGAGCAGAAATTCCTGCCGCGCCATGGCTTCCCGCATTTCCCCGATCAGTGAAAGCTGTTCGTGCGGGGGCTCGTCGCCCGCCTCCGCCGCGAAAGCCACGCTGCTGTGCAGCTGCTTGGCGGCGTACATGGCCAGTTCCGCGCGCCGCAGCAGCGTGGCGGCATCGCGGCCATCGCCGGGATAAAGCGCAACCCCGAGACTGGCGCCGACATCGAGCCTTTGACCGTCCAGGACGAACGGGTCGCGCAAGGCGCCAGCCAGGGATTCCGCGAAACGGGTGGCGGCGGCACGATCCGCGTCGCGCAGCAGAAACACGAATTCGTCGCCCCATAACCGGCCGACCAGGTTGGAACCGGACTGAAACGAACCCAATCGCAAGCCTATCTCGGCCAGCAACCGATCGCCGACCGGGTGCCCCAGCGCACTGTTGATCGGCGCGAAACGATCGAGGTTCATCACCACCACCGCGCCATGACTTGAATCCGACAGGCGATTGAATTCCTCGATGAAGCGCGTGCGGTTCGGCAAACCCGTAAGGCTGTCTTCATACGCGAGTTTGAGGATTTTTTGTTCGCGGTTTGCCACACGTTCCCGCATGAGATCAAAACTCGCCGCCAATTGGCCAATCTCGTCGGACGATTTCAGCGGCACCGGCTCGGCATAGTCTCCGGCCTCGATTCGGCGTGCCGCGCCCGCCAGTTCGTTCACCGGCCGGACAATCTGGCGCGCGAGCATGATGCTGCCGATGGCAAAGACAACCACGCCGGCCAGCACGATGACCCACAAGGCGGTTTGCAGCGTCTGGAATGGCGCCTCGGCCTGCTCGACCGAGCGTTGCAGCGCCACGAAGGTTTCCTTGCCCAGCGGCACATGAACCGTCTGATAGTGTTCATTGCCGATATGCAATTCACCCGGCATGTCAGATGAAATCTCCTTCACCGCGGCTGACAATTCGGTGCGCTTCGCATCCCTCAAAGAAGACGCGAGGATGCCCGCGCCGGTTCCGCCACGGTGTACCACGCTGACGACAAGTCCGGTCACCTCGGAAAGATCGTGCGCCCAGCGATCATCCACGACAAAACCGATCGCCACCCAGGCGATCAGCTTGGGCGCATAAATCGGAACCAGAACGATCTGGTAGAGCCGCCCATCCCTCATCTGCCTGAACCCGGAGCTCTTGCCCGCGGTTTCGGCGGCGGACAACAGGTCCGCAAAGGGAGAGAGAGCAGAACCGGATGGTTCGTTGCTGTCCTGGGAACTGGCGATCAAATATCCATCCGGATGGATCACCATCATCGCCTGGGCGCCGATGCGCAGACCGTGATTGCGGATGACGGAACGAATCGTGGGGCGATCCTGGGTGGCGATGGCCTCGCGGAACGCAAAGTCGGCGGCCAATACCGTGGCCGCGGTTTCCAGCTGGCGCTGATTCTGTTCGATCAACTGGGTGAATACCTGCATGCCTGCCGTCAGCTCGCGTTGTATCTCGGTCGAGACAATGCGCGCATTGCTGCGGGTCACCAGCGCCAGCATCAATGCCATCACCAGCACGAGCAGGCCGACAAACACGACGACAATGCGGCGTTGGAGCGATCGGAACATTATCAATACTTCTCTTTATCGGCGGGTGGTTTGGGCTTGATGACGCGCGGTTTCACGTCCAGCACCTGGGTCACTGACATCGGTGCCGCACCGATCTCGATCGCGCGCGCGGATACCGCCCGCTTCTGGCGCGGATGCCACCATTTCAGCCGGTACGATCCCGCAGGCACATCGGTGATGCGGGCATGCCCATTGGCGTCGGTTTTGGCGAAGTACGGCGAATCGACGACATACACATAAGCTTCCATCCAGTCATGAATATTACAGCCCAGCGCCACCTCGCCGGGCTTGTCGAACACAACGGGTTTCGCCGGCTTGCCGGCGTAGAGCTTAATTTCGAAAGTCTTGGTGGGAGAAAACGAATAGAGATGATGCTTGAAGGGGTCTTGGTTGGGAAATTCGATGGGAGTATTCGTTTGCACCACCGTCACATACGGAACCAGTTCGCGATCACGCTGCGCAATGGTTACTGTCGAATGCCGCTCCGGCATGCTGCCGGAAACAGGTTCGAGCACCACCGCGGCATCGGCCAGGGGTTCACCCGAAGGGGCGGTTACCGTGGCCTCGATGTCTCCGGCACACACTCGGCCCCCGACAACCAGCAGCATAACGAGCCAGGCCGCGGATTCATGTTTCACGGAGAAACTTGAATGGCGGGAGCAATCTGCCAGATCTCGGTAACCAGGCTGCCATCACGATAGGTCAGCACATGCCATGCCTTGACCGGATGTTCACCGCCGTATTCGGCCGGCGTCTCGATCGTTGTTCCTTTCGGGTTGGAATAGGCCTCGGGTTTGCCGAATTTGGCCGGGCGCGGCTTGCCGCCATTGTTGGCGATGAATTTCTTCCACACTTCACCGATCGCCGCCTTGCCGCGATAGCGGCCATCGAGCGGACCGCCCACCCAGTCCATGTACGCGTCATCCGTGTAATCGCGCATCACGGCGCCCAGATTTCCGTCGGCCACCGCCTGCAGATGCGCCTTGGCTTTCGCCTCATCCAGCGGGCCGGCGAATGCCATTTGGGTAGAACCAAACATCAGGGAACAGGTGATGATCAATAATATGCGGGGCATGGGCTTCTCTCGGGGATTTGTCTGGAAACTCTTAAAATATGCCTGACAACAGCGTCTCTCTGAGTATAGATACGGCAACCGATAGCCGCCATTTGACGCGGTGCCGGGAAAACCCCCCTGTACAGGCGGTCAATCAGCTGAAGACCGGCGAATGGCTGGAGATGATCGCTAACCGATCCCGGTTCGGTGAAGGACGTGCAGGCCTGGAACCGGCAGACCGGCCCACCCTGGTGGAGAGCCGTCAGGACAGCGAAAAATACAAATTTATCGTGGAAAAAGCAGCGTAACCGGAGCCCCGGAATCGCCGGTCAGTCGGAAGCATGCACCAGCTCGGCGGCGCGGGTGAGCGCCGCCGGGCCGAAGCGTTTCTGGATCCAGTCGCTGACGGTGTCGAGCCGGACGTTCCTGGCATTTTCCGGTTCGCAGAACAGATCCGCCTGGCGCGACTCGGCGCTGTCGAATCCGCTGACGCTGAAGCCGAGCAGGCGCACGCCGCGCGGCGGAATGGGCAGATTCCGCGTCAGCAGTTCCAGCGCCGCGTTCCACAATTCCTGCGTGATGTCCGTGGACCGTGGCAGCGTGTGCGAACGGGTGATGGTGCGGAAATTGGAAAAGCGAATCTTGAGATGCACGGTGCGGCCACACAGATGGTTGCGCCGCATCCGCGCCGCGACCTGACGCGTCAGGTCGAGCAGCCAGCCGCGCAGCGCCTCGACGTCGGTGATGTCCTCGGCGAAGGTCGTCTCATGCGACAGCGATTTTGCCTTGTGATCGGGGATCACCGCGCGGTCGTCGAGACCATGCGCCAGTTCCCACAGCGATTCGCCCCAACTGCCGAACAGGTCATCCAGCACCCCGCGCGGCGTGGCGCGCAGTTCACGGATCGTGTGTATTCCCAGCTTCTCCAGGCGGCGGTTGCCGACCTTGCCCACGCCCCACAGCTTTGAGACCGGCAGCGGATCGAGAAACGACTGCGCATTCGCGGGCGTGATTACCAGAAAGCCGTCCGGCTTGGACGCGTCGCTCGCCACCTTGGCCAGGAACTTGTTGTGTGCCACGCCCACCGAGGCGGTGAGCGTGAGCTCGTCGCGGATTTCGCGCTTGACGCGCCAGCCGATGCGCGCCGGTTCCCCGAACAACTGCTGGCTATGGGTCACGTCGAGGAACGCCTCGTCGAGCGACAGCGGTTCCACGAGCGGCGTGTAGCGGTGAAAGATGTCGCGGATGTGCTGCGAGACTTGGGCGTAATAGGCGTGACGCGGCGGGAGCACGATCAGATGGGGACAGAGGCGCTTGGCCTGCGCGGTCGGCATGGCGCTGTGGATGCCGAAATAGCGCGCCGCGTAGTTGGCCGCGGCCACGACCCCGCGCTTGTGCGGGTTGCCGCCGACGACCATCGGCTTGCCGCGAAGGCCCGGGCGATCCCGCTCCTCGATGGAGGCGTAAAACGCATCCATGTCGATGTGCAGGATCATCTAGCGCGGTTCAGCCTGCGTGAATAGCGGGTCATGCTGGACGCGCATGGTATCACGATGGCGGTACGAAATGTACGGTTTGAAATGCGTTGGGGTTCGCGTTGCTCACCCCAACCTACGTCA
>JACQER010000095.1 GCA_016200465.1 Gammaproteobacteria bacterium
GATTACGCTGCTCAAGGGCGCGGGTGTGGCGACTCTCGTCGACGTGCGCGCGCAACCGCGTTCGCGCCACAACCCGCAATTCAACGACGATTCCCTGCGCGCGGCCTGCGAGCGCGCCGGTCTGGCCTATCACTGGGCCGGACGGCAACTGGGCGGGATGCGCGCCCCGCGCGCGGACTCGCCGCACGTGGCGCTCGACGAGGGGCGGCGCGGGTTTGCCGATCACATGGATACCGAGGCGTTCCGGAAAGGCGCATCGCAATTACAGCATCTCGCCGCGCAGTCGGCGTGCGCGATCCTGTGCGCCGAGCGCGAGCCCGCGCACTGCCATCGCGCGCTGATAGCGGATTTCCTGGTGCTGCAGGGGGTGCGCGTGCTGCATCTCATCGCGCCCGGTGAAACGCGGGAACACGTGCTTTCATCCGAGGCGCGGCGCGAGTCCGCGGCGCTGGTCTACGACCGTCAGGTCACCGGACGGCTGGATTTATTATGAGGTCGATGGGATTTGTTACCGTCGCAAGATGGTTTCCGGATTTTACCGGGAACGGGCATGAATGACGCAGCGAGTTACGATAGCGCTAACCGGCTGACGGTTTTCCCCAGCCTGACATCGCGCTCGCGAGCATCGCTTTCGCCTGGGTGGGGGTGACGCCGTAAATCGCGTTGAGTTCGTCCGCCGTCTTGCTCGATTCCACGCGATAGTAGAGTCGCTCACCGTAACGAATCGCGATCGTTTCGCCCGTTTTGGGCAGGATGGCAAACGCGATTCCGGGAAATCCGGCATCGGCGGCATGTTGTTTGTGCATGGCAGTCCTCCTTTTGCATGTGACAGGAACTCTTCATGAGTTCAGGGTTTGTTTTCCGGCAGCGCGGCGACAGACCGTGGCCTCGCGCCAGCCAGAATACGCAGCGTTTGTGATAGTGACATGACAAGCCGCGGATGGTTCAGGGGTCTTCCGACCGCGGGTTGAAAGTCATGGACGAGCGGGGCATCAAACCCCCAGGCGCCGTGACGAAATTCCACGGAACCGGCCTTAAGGCCCGGTTAAGCTTTTCCCTCGTGAAATGTCTACAATAAATATGACAGCGGACAATGTCCGTACACCTCAACGCAGAGAGCGATCAGGGACGAGACGATGTCATCGGCACAGGAACGGGCCAAAGAGCTGGCCCGGGAAATGAAACGGGCCATCATGGAAGCAAAGACCGCCGAGGCGCGCGCCAAGCGGCTGGGCGAAGAAGTGTTGCTGGCCCTGGCCGAGGCCAAGAAGGAGCTGGAGGCGGCCAGCACCATCGTCGAATACCCGACCGGCCGTTACGAGTGCAAGCAATGCGGACATGGCTCGATTTTTTCACAGCCGTACCGCGAGTTGCCGGCGTGCGACAATTGCGGCAGTCACGAATACGTCGGCGCCGAACCCACGATCACGAAGATCACGCCACCCCCGCCCCGGAAATACGCCGTCGGCATGTACGAGTGCACCGGTTGTCGCACGCGCGTCGTCGTCGCCGAAGAGACGGACGAGCTTTCGCCGTGCGACGTCTGCGGTGCCCACAAGCTCCGGCCGGTGTAACGTATTAATGATCCGATGTCCGCGCCGGTCCGACCGGACGGATCGGCACCGCCGCACGCGGTTCACGCATAAAACCGCTGCGCCGTTTCCAGCAGCAGCCGCACCACGCCGCTCACCAGCAACGCCACGCCGACCGACAGCGAGATCGAGAACAGCGCTTCGCGGCGGCCGATGGTTTTGAGCATCACCGCGAAGGTCGAGACGCAGGGGATATAGAACGTCAGGAACAGCAGGAAGGTCATGATCTGTATCCAGTCGAGATGCATGCCGATTTCGAACGTGCCGAGCGCCTGGTAGATCATCAGCAACGAGAGTTCCTTGCGCAGCACGCCGAACAGGATCGGCACGCCCAGCGCCACCGGCAGGCCCAGCCACCAGACCGTGACGGGCGTGAGCACGGTGTTGATGGCGCGGTCGGCGCCGAAGTGGCCGAGCAGCGCGAGGATCACGCTGCCGCCGACGAGCAGCGGCGTGACGATCGTGAGAATGTCGCTGGTGCGCGCCCAGGTCTGGGCGAGCAGCGCGCGCCCGCCGGGCAGGGCATAGGGCGGGATTTCCTGCACCTGTCCCGGACCCTGCTCGGGATAGCGGCGCGAGAGCAGGCGCCCGCCGAGCGCGATCACGATCATGGTCAGCAGGAAAATCGCGAACACCCCGGCGACGCCGAGATACTTGCCGGCCAGCGCGAGGATGATCGCGGAGCGGGCCGAACACGGAACGAAAGTGATGAGCATCGCGGCCACGATGCGTTCGCGTCCGGTGCTGGTGCGGGCGACGGCGGAAATCGCCGGCACGTTGCAACCGAGCCCGAGCAGGAACGGCAGCGCCACGCCGCCGTGCAGGCCGATGTGGTGAAACCCGCGGTCGACGACGAAGGCGATGCGCTGCATGATCCCGGCTTCCTCCAGCGCCACCAGCAGCAGCACCAGCGGAATCATGTACGGGACGACGATGCCGGTCAGGCCGATCAGGCCGTCGGTCACGGCGCGCGCGATCACGCCGCCGGTGGTCTGCGGCCGCCAGCCCGACACGGCGTCGATGAGCCGCGCCGTCGTCTGGCTGTCGAGCCAGGCGCTGACCTCGAACACCACGAACAGCACCGCGGCGAATACCGCGAGGCTCCCGACCAGGCCCCATTGCGGATGCAGGAACAGCTCGTCGAGCCAGTAGCGCCAGCCGCGCCCGGCATGCGGCGCGCCGACGCGCGTCACCGCCTCGAACAGCGTCGCCGCGCGGTGATGGCGGTCGGCATGCAGTTCCTCGGCCAGCGGTCGCGGCAGTTTTTTCTCCGCCTCGGCGCGCAACTGCAGCAGTTCGGGCAACAGTCGCGGCAGGTGCTGGCGCATTTCATCCAGGCAGTATTCATCGCCGGCCGCGATCTGCATGACGAGCAGGGGATGCGGCATGCGAAATGCCTCTTCCACCTCGGGCCGGCGCAGCGCCTTGCTCAGGGGTTGCAGCGGTTCGCAGATATGACCGCTGGCGCGCAGCGGCAGCGGACAGGCCTTCTCGCGCACCGCCTGCACCGCGGTCGCGAACAGCTCGGCGATGCCGTGACCCATCAGCGCCACGGTCGGCACCACCGGCACGCCGAGTTGCCTGCTCAACGTCCTGGCGTTGATGTGCAGTCCCTTTTTCCAGGCTTCATCCATCATGTTCAGCGCGACCACCATGGGCCGGCCGAGCAGCGTCAGTTCGAGCGTGAGTTCCAGGTGGCGTTCGAGCGCGGTGGCGTCGATGATCTGGATGATGACGTCCGGCGGCGCGAACGGCGCCGGCGGTCCGCCGGGTTCGTGTTGCGATACCGGCGGGCGTTCATTACCCCAGAGCAGATACTGGAGGGTCACCCGGTCGTCCTGCGCCAGCCCGTGCAGATAATGAATGCTCGGCAGGTCCACCAGCCGCGCTTCGTCGAGTCCGATCTGCACCGCGCATTCGCCGTAGGCACGTTGCGTGCCGGCGAACTTGCCCTTGAAGATCGACGCGCTCGACACCGCCTTGAACAGCGTGCTCTTGCCGCTGTTCGGCAGGCCCACGAGGGCGATGCCGATGCGTCGCTCGCCGCGGAACAGCGGTGTTCGCAGCGGGACGGTGGATTCGCGCGCCAGGTTTTCCATCGCGTCTATTATTTCGCCGATCGAACCGCGCCACAATGAGGGCAACCGGCGCGCGGTGGATTCGCGGCAATCCGGGGGCGAGTGCTGTTTTCCGGTCTACGGCGATGGTGTCTGATCGTGTTTGTGCGGCGGGAGCAGGGGCTTGAACACGCGTCCTTCGGCGCGCAGGAAGCGGATGAAAAACTCGAAGAACACCAGGCGCGTGGTTTGCACGAACACCACCAGCGTTTCCAGCGTCACCACCAGTGCCTGCACGAGGATCAACACGATCCAGTAGCTCACCCGGCTGGACGTCGCCCCCGCAATCAGCAGCGCCGCCGAGGACAGAGCGGCGTGCGCCAGCGCAAACGCGCCGACGCGCAGAAAAGAAATCGTGTTGATGGTGAGCTGGAACACGCTCTCGAGCAGCCGGCCGATGGAACGGCCGAGCGCTCGCAGCGGTTGCCTCCGATCCAGGATCAGGCTGCCCGCCACGTACCACGCCAGCGCCGCGCCCGCGGCGTAGCGTCCGTAGGGATGGAACAGCGTCGCCAGTCCGCCGAGATAAAGCATGATCAAGGCGGCGTCCACCAGCACCCAGTGCCAGCGCATGCCCCGCCAGCGCGATTCGATTCCGGAAAACACCAGTCCCAGAAAAATCAGCCCCACGCCGAGAACCATCGGCGCGATCAGGACCGCCATCGGATGTTCCAGGGGTTTCAGCCACAGCGGCCGGATCAGGTTATCGAAACCGAACACGTCGCCGAACACCAGACCGAAGAGCATGGCGGAGACGCCGCACGGGATCAGGAACCGGCCTTCCGGCCAGCGCCGGTACAACGCGGCGCTGAGCACGACCAGCAGCAGGCCGTGCCCGACGTCGGGAAACATGTAGCCGAACAGCAGCGGCACCACGAACACCAGCACCACGCTGGGGTCCACCTCGTCTTCCTCCGGCGTGCCGTACAGACTGATCAGGGATTGAAACGGGCGCGCCCACCATGTGTCGAGGGTTCGGGTGGGAGCGGAACGGGCGGAGGGAACATTCAGAAAGCGCACGAAGCCGTCGATGCCGGCCTGGCGCAGCTCGGCCTCGAGTTGCGCCGGCTCGCTGTAGCTGGTCCAGCCGGTGATGTAACAGTACTTCTCGTCCATGGTCAGCGCCGCGGCCTGCTGCGTGTACCATCTGAGCAGGTCGACGTCTCCCAGGGATTCGCGCAACGGCTGGTCGTGTTTCATCGACTCGACCGTTTCCTGCAGCGGCGCGATGTCATGCTGCACCACTTCCAGGCGCGAGTCGATCTGCGACGGCCAGTCCTCGATTTTCGGCGCCAGCCATTCCGGCAGGTCGATGCGGTAGCAGGTGCCGTCGCGGACCGCGGATTCGATCTCGGGGGCGCTTTCGGGCAGGCCGACCAGGATCAGGAAGCGGTGACGCAATCCCGTCTTCACTTCCTTGAAGACATGTTTCAGTTCGCCTTCCAGGGGCTGTTCGTGCGGGCAGGCATAGAGTCCTTTGTACAACATTCCCTGTTCGTGAGTCAGCAGCGAAAGATCCTCGTGTGCCTCGCCGAGGGAGCCGAGATATTCCTGCAGCAGCCGCAGGCTGTCGCGTTCCGCCTCGAGCTCGCGCAGACGCGCCAGCGAGGATTCGATTTCCGCGATCCAGCGCCGGAGCGTGTCGATGGCGCGTTGCGAGACCTGATCCAGTTTTTCTTCGAGCGCCTGCGGCCGGCGCTCGTGAGCCGGAAGATATTGCCGGTACGGCGCCGCGAGTCGGTCGAACTCCTGAATGGCGTCAACGATGGTTTTGACTTCCAGGCTTGCGTTGACTTTGGGATTGGCATCCAGCTCGACGGCGCCGGTGCCGGCCAGCACCTCGAGTGCGTGCACCGTCTGGTGGCGCGGGCTGAAGGCTTCGAACAACTGGGTCCGGTAGGTCCTCAGTCTCATGTGATTCAGTGTAATTCATTTGGCGCGCGGGAAAGTAGTTCGTGTCGGGTCGAAAACACCCGGAGAGATGCCGGCTTGGCGGGCGTTGCCGGAGTGGCGGCCGAATGGATGCGCCTGCCGGCGCGATCCGCCCGGAGGAATTTGATAAGCGCGGGAAATCGGTGCAAGCTGTTCGGCGGAAGCGGGAGGCAGTATCTATATATAGAGTATCCTGCCCAATCCCAGGGAGCAGCGATCATGTCCGAGCGATTCATCAGTGAAGCCATTCAGCCCGTGACGGAGACGTATGACACCGCGCGCATGGCCACGGGGGAGCCGGGCTTGCCGCGCGAGTTTCTGTGGCGCGGAAAAACCATCCGGGTCGCCTCCGTGCTGCGCACCTGGCGCGAGACCGGCCGGTGCCGTCACGGCAGTCCCGAACAGTACGTCCGCAAGCACTGGTACGAGATCGTCACCGCCGGCAACGACACGATGAAACTCTATTTCGACCGGCAGCCGCGCGGCGGACGTCACGGCGCGAGATGGTGGCTGTTCAGCATTAGCGAGTCGGAGAAAAGCCCGGCAACCGATCGAGGCCGGCTGAAGATAATTGATAAGAAATCCAAAACGGGCCATGCTCTCCGGAGCGAAAAGGGCTGAACGCCTTTTGATTGCCAGCCAGGTGCCGTGGCGCTTTATGCTGTTCGCTGCGTACCACAAGGAAACAGGAGAATGCCGCTGTTTCACCGGGAACGACATCGCACGCAACACATCGGCTGGCTGCGCGCCGCGGTGCTGGGCGCGAACGACGGCATCGTGTCGACGGCGAGCCTCGTCGTCGGCGTGGCCGCCGCGGGCGCGACCCGCAACGCGGTACTGGTGGCCGGAGTGGCCGGCCTGGTTGCCGGCGCCATGTCCATGGCCGCGGGCGAGTATGTGTCGGTCAGTTCCAAGTCGGACACGGAGAAAGCAGATCTCGATCGCGAGCGCGGCGAGCTCGCCGCGGATATCGAGCACGAACACGAGGAGCTGGCGGTCATCTACACCAATCGCGGACTCGATCCCGAACTAGCCAAGCAGGTGGCCACGCAACTGATGGCCAAGGACCCACTGGCGGCCCATGCCCGCGACGAACTCGGCATCTCGGAAATGATCACCGCCCGCCCGATCCAGGCGGCGCTGACTTCCGCCGCCACCTTCGCCATGGGCGCAGCGTTGCCGCTGCTGACGGTCGTGATTTCACCGGTTGCTTACCTGATTCCCGTCGTCGCCGGAACTTCGCTGCTGTTCCTCGCGCTGCTCGGCACCCTGGCGGCGTACACCGGCGGCGCGCCGGCCGTGACCGGCGCGGCGCGCGTCACGTTCTGGGGCGCCATCGCGATGGCGCTGACGGCGGGGGTCGGCCATTTGTTCGGGGCGGTTGTTTGACCGGCACATAACGGGTAAACAGGTCGCCTGCCTCAGGGGAAGGCGGCGTCGCTTTACTCAACGACCGTGATGGTGCCGGTCATGTCTTCATGCCCTGACCCGCAAAATATGTCACAGAAGAAAGTGAAGGTTCCCGTCTTGTCAGGCACGATACGCAGCCGGACAACCTTCCCTGGAATAATGTCCGTGCGCGCGCCGAGTTCAGGTACGCTGAAGCCCATTACCACGTCGGCCGTGGTGAATTCCAGCACCACCGGCACACCCTTTTTCAGTGTGATCTGGTTCGGGGTGTAATCGAATTTTTTCGCTGTGATTTTGACGACCGGCTCGGCTGGTTGCGCGGCGACTTGCGCCACGCCGGCGCCCAAGCCAATAAAGAAAGCAACGGCGATGACAGCCGCGCGTATGTTGGAGTTCATGGCGTCATCCTTTCTGTACCGGTAGTTCCGTAATGACGTATTCGTCCTTTTTGACTTCCGCTTCGACGCTGCGGAACCCCAGACCTTTGTAGGGATGCGCCGCATCCCACGGCAGCGGCGCGCGTTTGGGTTGTGAACCGGGCGCGGGCAGCGGGAAGATCAGCGACTTGGCGGCGTGGTGAGGAATGTGCCTGGTCATGTGGTGATGTTCCTGATGGATGTGCCCGTAAAACACGGTAACGTTGGGGTACGGCATCAGTAATTCAATGGCCTTGGCGCCATCGCGCGTCGCCCAGTCCCATTGCGGATAGAGATCGAACAAGGGCCGGTGCGTGAACACCACGATGTTCGCGTCCGCGGGCAGTTGCGCGAGGTCGGCGGCGAGCCATTGAAGCTGTGCTTCGCCGATATTGGCCGCCGGGTCGGAGACATTGTCCAGTACGATGAAATGCACACCCTTGTGGTCGAAGGTGTAATGCGTCTTGCCGAAGAATTCCTGATAGGCCTCGCCCTTGTCCAATGAAGCATCGTGCTCGCCTGGCATGAAGTGCACGTTCTTCACTTTCAGGTCGGCAACAATATCGCGGAATTCCGCCATGCGCTTTCTGCGCTCCTTCGGGTCATCCGTGGTGTGGGTGAGATCGCCGGTGAACACCACGAAGTCGGGCTGTTCCGCCAGGCCGTTGACCGCGGCGACGGCCTTTTTCAGCGTTACCTTCGCGTCGGGATTGGGCGGGCCTTCGAAGCCCCAGTGAGTATCCGAAAGCTGAACGAAATAGAAATCGTCGTAACTGCCGCCTTGTCCAGCCACGCGGTCCGCTGCGCCCGCCATCCGGGTCAGGCCGGAGGCGAACACGACGCCGCCCAAGCCCGCCAGTTTCAAAAAATCCCGCCGATCATATTTCTTCATGGGTTCTCCTTGTGCCGGGTTTAAAGGGTCTGTAACCTGCATTACCGCTTTGCCTCCAAAATATTCCCGCTTGAAGCGTAAATTTTGCTGCGGGAATAAAATCGCCCCGTCGCCGGTATGCATGAGCACGCGTTGAGCAGATGACCGAACAGACCAAAAACCAGCGCTTCAAGATCATGGTGCTGCCGCATCTGAACGCGGCTTATAACCTGGCACGCTGGTTGACCCGCGACGACCAGGACGCGGAAGACGTCACGCAGGAAGCCTGCTTGCGCGCTTTCAAGTTCTTCGACAGCTTTCGCGGCGAACAGGGGCGGGCGTGGCTGCTCGGCATCGTGCGCAACACCTTTTACACGAGGTTGCAGAAAAACCGGGGGCGGGAATTGAACACGCCTTTCGATGAAGAATCGCATAGCCTTGAAAGCCAGGACCCGGACACGCCGTGCGGCAATCCGGAGTCGATTCTGTCGCGCCACGACGACCTCAAGCAGTTGAACGGCGCACTGGAGAGTTTGCCCGTGGAGTTCCGGGAAGCGGTGGTGTTGAAGGATTTGGAGGATCTGTCCTACAAGGAAATTGCCGACGTGATGGCCGTTCCGATCGGGACGGTCATGTCACGTCTCGCGCGCGGGCGCAAGTTGCTGCGGGCCTGCCTCGCGAATATGAAGCAGGGAGATGACGATGGAATGTAAAGAGACCCTGGAACTGCTGCCGGCGCATGTCGACCGTGAGCTGGGCTTGCCCGAGTCCATGGAAATCGAACGTCACTTGAAAACCTGTCCGCCGTGCCGGGCCGAATATGCGGAACAATTGGCGCTGCGCGCGGCTATCAGAAAGGACGTGACTTATTTCAACGTGCCCGGCCATCTCGAAAGCCGCATCGAGGCGGCCTTGCCATCGGCGCCTGCACACCGGCTTCTTCCCGCGAAGCGCGACTGGAACTGGTCAGCCATGGGCGCAGCGTTGGTTTCCATTGTCGCCGTTGCCTGGAGCATCAGCCTTTATTTGGCGCTGCCCTCCGCGGAGGATCGTCTTGCGGATGAAGTCGTTTCCAGCCATGTTCGTTCACTGTTAACGAGCCACGGGGTGGATGTCGCTTCCTCCGATCGACATACGGTAAAACCGTGGTTCAATGGCAAGCTGAGCTTCTCGCCGCCGGTATATGATCTGACCACGGAAGGTTTTCCTCTCGTCGGCGGGCGGCTGGATTACCTCGATCATCGGCCGGTAGCGGCCCTCGTCTATCGTCACCGACAGCACATCATCGACCTTTTTGTTGCGCCCGCCACCGGCAATAAAAATGATACGGTACCCGGGAGTTTATCGATTCAGGGATATCACCTTGTCCGCTGGGCCCACGGCGGAATGGTGTTCTGGGCGGTGTCCGATGTCGAACCGGCACAGCTTGGCAAATTCAGGGAAACGCTCCTGACACATATGACAGGCAGCTGAATGCCGGAGCGATATTTTTTTATCTCTCGATTCACGTATGATCGTGGGCCGTAAATTGCATTGAATCAGCGGCATGAGTCATGACTGCATTCTTTGTACTGGGAATAGTCTTAAATATCGTGCTCACCGGCCTGGCGCTGTACTGGTTGTGGCGCCAGCGGATGCCGAAGAAGGGCAAGGATGAGAACAAGAAAGGCGGGGACGAGTGATGCCGGCCTGTCTTGACGTCCGGCGTGTGCCGGGATGAAGGTATGGAAGCGCCGCATGAGAACAATGTCTATCTCTCCGTTCACGCGCGCCAACTGATCGAAAGCTATCGCCGCTGGACCGGGCGCGATCTGGTGGGCACCGGATTGCCGCCCGCGGAGCAGACGCGGGCGCTTTTCGAGGCGCCGTTCGTGGTGGCCTCGCACGGCACCGGCGCGGACCCGGTTTTCAATTACGGCAACCGCGCGGCGCTGGCGCTGTTCGAAACCGCTTGGGCGGATTTCACGTCCATGCCTTCGCGCCTGTCGGCGGAACCGGTGGCGCGCGAGGAGCGGACGCGATTGCTGGCGCGCGTGAACGATCACGGCTTCATCGACGACTACAGCGGCGTGCGCATCTCCACCCTGGGACGCCGGTTCCTGATCCGCCGCGCCACGGTGTGGAACGTCGCGGATGAGCATGATGCGCCGGCCGGGCAGGCGGTGATGTTCCGTGACTGGGAATATCTCTGACGTGGCGGTTTCATGAAAGGGTGAAGCGGGTGTAGGCTGTCGCCCTCGCATTATGCCGGGAGTGCTCATGTCCTCGGAAAGAATCCTGTGGTACTTCGCCGATCCCATGTGTTCCTGGTGCTGGGGATTCACGCCGGTGATCGGCGCCATCAAGGAAGGCTATTCGGACCGGCTGAAGATCGCCCTGATGCTGGGCGGCCTGCGGCCGGGAACGACCGAGCCGGTGACGCCGAAATTTCGCGAGGAGATTCTGCACCACTGGCGCGACGTGCAACGCATGACCGGCCAGCCGTTCGCCTTCGAGGGCGCGCTGCCCGAAGGCTTCGTGTACGACACCGAACCGGCGAGCCGCGCGGTGATCGCCGTGGCCGGGATCGATCCGGCGGCGATCTTCCCCTATTTCAAGTCGGTGCAGGCGGCGTTTTACACCGAGGGCCGGGACGTGACCCGCGCCGGGACGCTCGCCGACCTGGCCGCGCAACATAATATAGACATGCCCCGTTTCCTCGAACGCTTTGAATCCGGGGAGGTGCGGGACATGACGCGCACGCATTTCCGCCTCACCCGCGAAGCCGGCGTGCGCGGTTTTCCCACCATCGTGCTGCAGGCCGGGTCGGGCCACAAGCTGTTGACCAACGGATGCCGTCCGCTGGCGGAGCTGCGTCCGGAGCTCGACGCCTGGCTGGCGGAGACGGCGTAAGCGTACATCCGGTTTTAAATCCTCCCGACGGACCGGCGCGCCTGTCAACCTCTCGCCGGAAGCGGCGTTGTTTCTCTGATCCACGGAGTCAAACCCGTCATTCGAGGAAACGCCAATGAAGATGACAAGGACAACCAATTTGATATTGGGCTCGATCCTGGCTTTTTCGACTCTGGCAACGGCGATGATGCCCATGTCCGTTTACGCCGACCGCGATGACAGGGGTCGCGGCGAGCGCCACGACAATCGCCGCGACTGGCACGGGGATATCCGAAGTTTTCACCAACATGATCTTCCGCGCTGGCGCGGCGGCCATTGGACCCACGGTTACCATGACGGCCGCCTGGGCTGGTGGTGGGTCGTCGCGGGGCTGTGGTATTTCTACCCGCAACGGGTTTATCCCTATCCCGATCCCTACACGCCGCCTCCGGTCGTGATCGTTCCGTCTCAGCCGGCGCCGAGCGCGCCGCCGCCGGCGCAATACTGGTATTACTGCGATGCCGCCAAAACCTATTACCCCTATGTGCCGTCATGCCCGGGTGGCTGGAGAATGGTGCCGGCAACGCCCTCGGGTGCGCCATGAATCGGAATAATATGATCCCGGGCGCGATGCTCGGCCTGATGCTGGCCGGCTGCGCGTCGATCCCGACCGGGCCGAGCGTGGCGGTCATGCCCGGTCCGGGCAAGCCGTTCGATCAGTTCCAGGCGGACAACGCGATCTGCCGGCAATTCGCGGAACAGCAGATCGGCGTAAACCCGAACCAGGTGGCGCGCGAGCAGGTGCTGACGGGCGCGGCCGCCGGCGCTGCGATCGGCGCCACCTCCGGCGCGCTCATGGGCCATGGTCATGAGTCGGCCGAATCCATGGCCGGAGCGGGTGTGATCGTCGGCTCGGCCGCCGGCGCCAATGCCGCGAGCGCCAGCACCATAACCCTGCAGCGCCGTTACGATATCGCTTACCAGCAGTGCATGTACGCCAAGGGCAATCTGATCCCGGGCTACCCGGCGCCGCGCTACGTACCGCCCCCGCCACCCCCAGCGCCCCCGCCGCGCCGTTAAACCATTCCGTCTTGACGGCGGGATGCAACACAGGACGCGATTGCATGCCCGTAAATTTCGATTACGACTGACGCACGCCGGCGCTTTGCCCGATATAATCAGCCGTCATGTTTCCTGTGGCGGCGCTTCATGGTGAAACGTAATCTTGCGGTAACGCTGGTATTGGCTGTCGCGTTTCTCGCCTCGACCGTCGCTACGGCCAAGCCGGCTGTTGCCGCGGAAGCACTGACGCTCGATGAATATTTTGCTGCCGCGCTGAAACGCAGCGAAGTGGTGGCGACGCAGAGCGAGCTGATCCGCCAGGCCGAGGAACGTTACAAACAGGCGGACGCCGCGCTGTATCCGACCGTCAACGGCGTTGCTTCCTACACGCGGCAGGACCCGGTTCCGGCCGGCGAGACCAGCACCTCGACGTCGCCCAACCGACAGTCGCTCGCCAAACTGACGGCGACGCAACCGCTGTTTCGCGGTTTCCGTGAATTCGCCGCCCTGCGCCAGACCAAAGCCCTGCTGAGCGCGCAGAACCAGGATTACCTCAACGCGCGCGCGCAACTCTTCAAGGACGTGACGCAGAATTTCTACACCGTGCTGTCGATCGAGCAGGACCTGAAAAACCTCGACGAAGAAATCAATCAGAACCTCGATCGCGAAAAGGAACTCAACAGCCGCGTGCGCATCGGCCGTTCGCGGATCGGCGAGGTGCTTTCGGTTCAAAGCACCATCAGCACCCTGCGCGCCCAGGTGGAGCAGTTGCAAGGCCAGCTCGGCACGGTGCGCGAGGCGTTCGCGTTTCTCAGCGGCCTGGTGGCCACGACGCCGTTGCGCGACACCGAGGCCTTGCCGGCGAATCTCGAACCGCTCAACGATTATCTGGTGCGGCTGGAGCAGCGCCCGGACGTGATCGCCAGCCGGCAACGTTTGTCGGCGGCGCAGGAGAACACGAAAGTGGCGCGCGGCGCGCATCTGCCGTCGCTCGATCTGAATGCGAACCGTTACCTGGAGCGGACCGGCAATCTCAAGGATTCGTCCTGGGACGTGGGGGTCGCGCTGACGGTGCCGATTTATGCCGGCGGTCTGCTGCAATCCAGGGTGAGCGAGGCGGTGTCGCAGAGCACCCAGGCCGAGTTGAGCGCGAGCCAGGTGAGCCGCGAAGCGGAACAGGAGATCCGCACGGTTTATCAGAACGTCGTGTTCGACCGGTCGCAGCTGGAGGCGCTGGAGAAGGCGACCGACTCCGCCCGCAAGAACTACGAAGCCCAGCGGCGTGACTATCGGCTGGGCCTCGTCACCAACCTGGACGTGCTGCAGGCCTTGACGGCATTTCAGCAGAATCAGCTGACGCTGGACCGCGCGCGCTACACGCTGAAACTCGACTATCTGAAGTTGCAGGCCGCCGCGGTCCGCCGACCGGCGCCGCCTCCGGAAACCGCGCCATGATGTTGCCTGAAATCGCCATTCGCCGCCCCGTCTTCGCGTGGATGCTGATGGCGGCGCTGATCCTGTTCGGCGGAATCTCGGCCGCGCGCATGGGCATCAGCCAGTTGCCGGACGTGGATTTCCCGGTGGTGACGGTGAGCGTGGACTACCCGGGGGCCGCGCCGGAAGTCATCGAGACCAACGTCGTCGACGTCATCGAGGATGCGGTCATGACGGTGGAAGGCGTGCGCAGCGTGACGTCGACCTCGCGCTACGCCTCCGCCACCATCAGCGTCGAGTTCGAGCTCTCCCGCAACATCGCCGACGCGCTGCAGGAGGTGCAGAACAAGGTCGCGGCCGCGCAGCGTTTGCTGCCGAGCGACATCGACCCCCCGGTCATCAGCAAGACCAACCCCGAGGACCAGCCGATCCTGTGGATGTCGGTCACGAGCGATCGCCACTCGCTGCGCGAACTGATGCGTTACGTGAAGGACACGCTCAAGGACCGGTTCTCGTCGGTGACCGGCGTCGGTGAGATCACGCTCGGCGGCTACGTCGAACCGAACCTGCGCGTCTGGGTCGCAGGGCAGGCGCTGAACCGCTACCAGCTGGCGGTGACGGACGTGCTGAACGCGATCCAGAGCGAGCACTCGGAGCTGCCCGCCGGCCAGATCACCACCGGGCGCAAGGAGTACGACGTGCGCACGCTCGGCGAGGCGAAGACCGCGCAGGAGTTCGAGAAAATCGTCATCAACCAGCGCGGCGGCCAGCCGATCTACTCGCGCATCGCGCTGAACCAGGTGGCGACCGTCGAGGACGGGCTGGATGACATCCGCCGCATCTCGCGCGCCAACGGCGTGCGCGCGGTCGGCATCGGCATCCGCAAGCAACGCGGATCGAATACCGTGGCCGTGGCGCAGGGCGTCAAGCAGCGCATGGCCGAGGTCGCCAAACAGTTGCCGGAAGGCATGAAGATCGCGGTGAACTTCGACACCACCAGGTTCATCGAGGAATCGGTGGACGAGTTCAAGCTGGCGCTGGTGCTGTCGGCGCTGGCCACGGCGTTCGTGTGCTGGCTGTTCCTCGGCAGCTGGACCGCGACGCTGAACGTGATTCTCGCGATACCGACGTCGATCATCGGCACCTTCATCGTCCTGTACTTTTTCGGTTTCACGCTCAATACCTTCACGCTGCTGGGCCTGAGCCTCGCCATCGGCATCGGCGTGGACGACGCCATCATGGTGCTGGAGAACATCGTGCGTCACCGCGAGCAGGGCGAAAACCGCGTGGAGGCGGCGCTCAAGGGTTCTCGCCAGATCACCTTCGCCGCGATCGCGGCGACGCTGGCCGTGGTCGCGATCTTCCTGCCGGTGGCGTTCATGAGCGGCGTCATCGGCAAGTTCTTCTTCCAGTTCGGCATCACCATGACCGTCGCGGTGCTGCTGTCGCTGCTCGAGGCGCTGACGCTCACGCCGATGCGCGCCTCGCAGTTCGTCGAGGCCGGCAGCCGCACGACACGCGTGGGACGCGCGGCGGATTTCACGTTCCGCGCCGTGGCCGCGCTGTACCGCCGGCTGCTGGCGGTCGCGCTCCGGCATCCGTGGAAGGTCATCGGCGCGTCGCTGGCGTTCTTCGCGCTCTCGATCGGCACGCTCAACTTCATCAATAAGGAGTTCATGCCGGTGCAGGATCAGAGTACCTTCGTGGTGCGCGCGCAGACGCCGATCGATTCCTCGATGGAGTTCACCGACGCGGCGGCGCGCGAGGCCGAGAAGTTCTTCGCCGCGCGCCCGGAGGTGCGTCGTTACATGCTCGCCGTGGGCGGATTCGGCACCGGCGGACAGTCGAATCTGATGAACTTCTTCATCAGCATGAAGCCTCGGGGCGAGCGCGGCGTGGACCCGCAGGCTGGTCACGAGCTGTCGCAGCAGGAGCTGATGGCGGTCACGCGCCAGGCACTGCGCCAGCTCGGATTGAAGGTCTCGATCCAGGACCTGTCGCAGCGCGGCTTCACCGCCTCGCGCGGCTTCCCGGTGGAGTTCGCCGTGCAGGGGCGCAACTGGGACAAGCTCGTCGAGTACTCCGAAACGATCATCTCGAAACTCAACGCCACCGGCCTGGTCACCGATACCGACAGCGACTACCTGCTCGGCAAGCCGGAGATTCGGGTGATCCCGGATCGCGAGCGCGCCGCCGCGCGCGGCGTGAGCATCCAGGCGATCTCGCAGACGGTCAACGCCATGGTCGGCGGGGTCGTCGCCGGGCAGTATTCCTCCGAGGGGCACCGCTACGACGTGCGCGTGCGGCTGCGCGACCAGGACATCGACCGGATCGACCAGATCAAGCGCCTGACCGTGCGCAACAACCGCGGCGAGCTGATCCCGCTCTCGGAGGTAGTGCAGATCCGGGAGGCCAAGAGCCTGGCGCAGATCAACCGCAACGATCGCGAGCGCGCGATCAAGATTTTCGCCAACGTCCAGGCCGGCAAGTCCCAGCAGCAGGCGCTGGCGCGCGCCGAGGCGATCGCGCGCGAGGTCTTGCCGCCGGACTACAAGGTGCGTTTCGTCGGCGGATCGCAGTCATTCCAGGAATCGTTCGCCTCGTTGTGGTTCGTGTTGCTGCTCGGCGTGATCGTGGCCTACATGGTGCTGGCCTCGCAGTTCAACAGCTTCGTCCATCCGGTCACGGTGCTGATGGCGCTGCCGTTCAGCATGTCCGGCGCGTTCCTGACGCTGCTCGCGTTCGGCAATTCGCTCAACATCTTCAGCTTCATCGGTCTGATCCTGTTGATGGGCATCGTCAAGAAAAACTCCATTCTGCTGGTGGACTTCACCAACCAGGTGCGCGCGCGTGGCGA
>JACQER010000117.1 GCA_016200465.1 Gammaproteobacteria bacterium
ACAGATCGACCAGACCACCGTCATCGAACGCATCAGCCCCGCCAAGGACGTGGACGGATTTCATCCGTACAACATCGGGCGGCTGGCGCAGCGCATTCCACGACTGCGCCCCTGTACCCCCTACGGCATCATGCGCCTGCTCGCGACCACCGGCGAGTCGCTGGAAGGCAAGGAGGCCGTGGTCGTCGGCGCATCCAATATCGTGGGGCGACCGATGTCGCTCGAGCTGCTGCTCGGCGGCTGCACCGTCACCGTCTGCCACCGGTTCACGCAGAACCTGCCGGCACATGTCGCACGCGCCGACGTGCTCGTGGTCGCGGTCGGAAAGCCCGGCATGGTCAAGGGCGAATGGATCAAGCCCGGCGCCATCGTGATCGACGTCGGCATCAACCGGCTGCCGGACGGCAAGCTGACCGGCGACGTGGAATTCGACGCCGCCCGGCAGCGCGCCGGCTGGATCACGCCGGTGCCAGGCGGCGTCGGCCCCATGACCGTCGCCACGTTATTGCTGAACACGCTCGAAGCGGCGGAACTCCGGGAAGGGAAACAGTGATAACATTTCTCTATCCCGTAATTTCGACGTGAATCTGGAACGACTGCCGTGAATCCGCCTCGTCGCTCCTCCGCACCAAGCACTGCATCGCGGAAACTGTTGCAAATCGATACCGCCCGTCTCTACCGCAACGACATCGGCGCCGAGGGCATCGCCGCGACAGAGCTGGACGAACTGGCCCCGGAACTCAGGCGCGTTCACCAGACCGTCGTAGCGAAGTCACGGGGCGGAATCGATGCGGAGTTCGCCAGTCTCAACCTGCACGTCGTCATGCCCGATTCGCTGGCTTCCATCGAGGCGATGGCGGCGCAGATACGGCGTTTTGAAGATGTCGCCGTCATCGGCATCGGCGGCTCCAGTCTCGGCGCCAAGGCGGTGCATCACGCCATGACGGCGGTGCGTCCGGACTCGTCCGCCCCCGCGCTGCATTTTCTGGAAAACATCGATTCCTACCGTTTGCATACTCTCCTGCAAAACCGGAAGGCTGAAAAAACCGGAGCCATCTGCATCAGCAAGTCGGGCGGGACTGTCGAAACCGCCATTCAGTATTTGATTCTGCGCGACTGGTTCGAAAAGGAGCTCGGCAAAGAAAAAGCTCGCACGCACCAGTGGCTCGTCACCGATCCGGCCAGCGGCTGGTTGCGCGAACTGGCCGGACGCGAGAACCTCCCGTCGCTGCCGGTGCCGCCCAAGGT
>JACQER010000097.1 GCA_016200465.1 Gammaproteobacteria bacterium
CAGCCAGTCAAGACCGGATTGCAGCAACGCAATATCTCCGCGAAAACGGTTGATGACAAAACCGGTCACCCGCGCCTGCTCGGATTCGCTCAGCAGCGCCAGTGTGCCGATGAGGTGCGCGAACACGCCGCCGCGGTCGATGTCGGCGATCAGGATCACCGGGCAGTCCACCGCTTCGGCGAAACCCATGTTGGCGATGTCGTTCGCGCGCAGATTGATTTCGGCCGGCGAGCCGGCGCCTTCGACGATGACGGCTTCATACGCGGACACCAGCCGCGTGTGCGATTCAATCACTGCCGCACGCGCACGCTGCTTGTAGCCGTGATAGACGGCCGCATCCATGTTCCCGATCGCGCGCCCATGAACAATAACCTGGGCGCCGACATCGCTGTTAGGTTTGAGCAGGACCGGGTTCATGTCGGTGTGGGGCGCGAGGCCGCAGGCCTGGGCCTGCACCGCCTGGGCGCGACCGATCTCGCCGCCGTCATGCGTGACGGCGCTGTTGAGCGCCATGTTCTGCGGCTTGAAGGGCACGACGTGCACGCCGCGCCGTGAGAGCACGCGGCACAACCCCGCCACCAGCGTGCTCTTGCCGGCATCGGAGGTCGTTCCTTGTATCATCAGGGTGCGTGCGCTCATCGTGCGGCTCGATTGGCTTCCGGGTGATGGACAGCGGTCAACGCGACAGCGAGTTTTGCCCACTCTGTTTCCACGTTCGGTAGGCCAAACCGCAGGCTCGCCGGCGCGTCGAACAGCCGCGTGAGGATGCCATCTCGTGCAAGTTGCTCGTGGAGCGCGATGGATTGCGGCGTGCATACCCATTGAAACAGCGCGCAACCGCCGCTGGGTGCGAGCCCATATTGGGTCAGCAGCGCCGCGAGCCGTTCACCGTGATGGATGAGCCGGCGCCGCACCGCTTCTTGCCAGTCGCGGTCGGCGAGTGCCTGCATGGCGACGTGGCGCGATGGCGCGGCAATTGGCCACGGACCGAGAGAACTTTTTAATGATTCGAGCAGGGCGGGTTCGGCGATAGCGAATCCCACCCGCGCGCCCGCGAGACCGAAGAATTTACCGAGCGAGCGCAGCACGATGAGTCCCAGCCGCGGACAATACGGTGCGAGGCTTTGTTCCGGTGTGGCGTCGATGAAAGCTTCGTCCACCACCAGCCAGCCGCCGCGCGCGGCGAGTTGTGCATGCCATTGGAGCAAGGTCTCGGTTGAGAACCATGCGCCGGTGGGGTTGTTGGGATGAATGATCACCAGCACATCCATATCGGCGGCGGCGGAATCCAGCGTATCGGCCGATACCGGCGTCACGGTGTGTCCGGCCCGCTGCCAGACGTGGGCATGTTCGTTGTATCCTGGCGCGATCACGCCCACGCTGCCGCGTGGGCGCAGCCGGGGCAACGTCTGGATGGCGGCCTGTGAGCCGGCGACGGCCAGCAAACTGTCAGTACCATAATAAGTGCGCGCCGCTTGTTCCAGCCCGTCATCGTCTTCAGGCAGCCGTGCCCACGCGGAGGGCGGGATTGCCGGAACGGGCCAGCCATGGGGATTGATACCGGTGGAGAGGTCAAGCCAGTCGGCGAGGGGAATGCCATAGCGCTCGGCGGCGGCGCGCAGGCGCCCGCCGTGCGGCAACAGGCCGATCGCGTCAGCGTGTGGCGAAGAATCCGACAAGTGTCGCTTCTCCAGTCAGTGCCACGACCCAGATCATCAGACTGTGGCGAATTAATTGCAGTGCGCTATCGATATCATCAGCGTCAGGTATACGGCCTTCGCCAAGTAACGGGCGATGCTGCATGGTGCCGTGGTAACTGGCCGGCCCGCCCAGTTGCACGCCGAGGCTCCCGGCGCCGGCAGCCATCACCGGACCGGCATTCGGACTCTTCCAGTACAGGCCTTGCTGACGCCAGCAACGCAGCGCTGCCTGAGTATGTCCGGCCAAGGCATAACTCAGGGCGGTGAGCCGTGCCGGGATGAAGTTGAGCGCATCGTCGAGACGCGCCGCCGCCCAGCCGAATTTCCGGTAGCGCTCAGTGCGGTAACCCCACATGGCGTCGAGCGTGTTGGCGAGACGATAGAGCACGGCGCCCGGCGCGCCCGCCACCACGAACCAGAAAATGGCGCCAAAGATGGCGTCGTTGCCGTTTTCCAGCACGGACTCCACCGTTGCCTTCGATACGTCGGCCGTATCGAGCCGCGTGGTGTCGCGGCTGACCATGAGGCCGACGCAGCGGCGCGCTTCGGGAAGATTCCTGGCGCGCAACGCATCGCGCACGCGGTGTGCATGCGCGCCAAGACTCTGCCAGCCGATCGCCAGGTAAAGGAGCAGGGTGTCGAGCAGTATGCCGTGCGGCACGAAGCGAGTGAGCGCCGCCAGTAAGGTAAACGGGACGAGCAACACCAGCACGGCAACCAGACTGCGCCAGACCGTATCGCCATGCCAACGCCGTTCCAGCGCGAGCGCGAGACGCCCGAAGCCGACCAGTGGATGAAAGCGTCGCGGTTCGCCGAGCAGTAGATCCAGCGCAAGCGCCACGAGAATGGCAAGCGTTGTGATCATGCGTGCGCCTCCGCCCAGCGTTGCACTATCGTGTGAATCTGCTGCACGCCGTCGGTCAACGCCGCTGGACCGGGCTGAAGGATGTCCGGCGATTTGATTTCAAACACCTGATCATGATGCATGGCGGGGATGGTTTCCCAGCCCGGACGTGCACGCAACTGCTCGGGGCGAAAGCGCTTGCCGCACCATGAGCCGAGAATGATGTCCGGCGCGCGGCGGATCACTTCGGTGGGGTCGGCGATGATGCGCTGCTTGGCGGAGGATTCCTTGCCGAGTTCCGGGAAACAATCTTCGCCGCCAGCAACGTGAATCAGTTCCGAGACCCAGCCGATGCCGGAGATGAGCGGCTCATTCCATTCTTCGAAGTAAATTTTCGGTTTACGCGGTAATTGGGCGGCCGCCGTCTCGATCTGCGCGAGACCGCGAAGTAATTGCGAGCATAATGCTTCGGCTTTTCCCGACTCGCCGATCATCGCACCGAGCAACGTAATCATGTCGAAAATGCCTTCGACACCGCGCTGATTGAAGATGTGCACCTGGATGCCGGCGCGAACCAGTTCGGCGGCGATATCGGCCTGCAGATTGGAGAAACCCAGAACGAGATCGGGTTGCAACGCAAGGATCTTGTCGATTTTGGCGCTCGTGAAGCCCGACACCTTGGGCTTTTCCTTGCGTGCCTGCGGCGGGCGCACGGTGAAGCCCGAAATACCGACGATGCGGTCCTGTTCGCCGAGGAGATAGAGCGTCTCGGTGGTTTCTTCCGTCAGGCAGACAATGCGTCGCGGATAGCGAGATGGATTGAGGGTCATCGCGGCGCCTTCGTGTTGCCCCATGTGTTGGCGAACACCAATTCATCCAGAGGGCGCGCCCGCGTCCATTTCTCCGTCTCCAGCATCGGTTCGGGATAAAACACCTCCACGTGTCCCAGGCAAAGAACCGCCACGGGCTTGCTGCCCGGCGGCATGTCCAGCAGGCGCGTCAGGGTTTCGGGGTCGAACAGCGAAACCCAGCCCAGCCCCAGCCCCTCGGCACGGGCCGCGAGCCACAGGTTCTGGATGGCGCACGCCACGGACGCGAGATCCATCTCCGGCAGGGTGCGCCGGCCGAACACGTGGCGTTCGCGTCCGTCGGCGAGCGCCGCCACCAGCACCTCGCCGCAACTCAGGATGCCTTCGACCTTGAGTCGCATGAATTCATCGCCGCGCTCGCCGAGCGCCGTCGCCGTGAGTTTGCGTTCCTGTTCCACCAGTGCGTGTATCTTCTGTCGCAAGACGTGTTCCGTGATGCGAATGAAGCGCCACGGTTGCATCAGTCCGACACTGGGCGCGCGGTGCGCGGCTTCGAGCAGACGCCGCAGCGTATCGGGATCGACAGGATCGGGCCGGAAGTCACGCATGTCGCGGCGTTCGCGAATGGCGCGGTAGACGGCGGCGCGTTCGGTGTCATTGTAGCGGTGAGGTGTGTCGCTCATGGCTGGAACAGCTTCGCGCAGGCAACCGGATTGGACGGAAAGTACCAGTGGATGTAGGACGCCGCGAGGCGATGGCGGCGATACACCGCCTCGGCGGTTGGCCCGTTGTTCGGACAGACGCCGCGCGCCACGGGCGCCATGTCCATCTCCAGCCGTGAGTGGTGAAAGGTGTGGCCGCGAAGATTGCCCTCGGGAATCTCGACCGATTGCAGGGCCAGCGCCGCCAGGCGTTTTTGCATGATCGCCTCGCCGGGCAAGAGACCCACCATCGCGCCGCGTTTGCCTTCCGCGTCGGTGAGTGACTGGCAGAGGTACAGCATGCCGCCACATTCGGCGACGAGGGGTTTGCCGGCGTCGTGATGGGCGCGGATGGCATCCGCCAGCGCGCGGTTGTTGCCGAGCGCATCGATGTAAAGTTCCGGATAGCCGCCCGGCAGATAGAGGCTGTCGGCCAACGGAAGGGCGGCATCCTTGAGCGGCGAGAAGAACACCAGTTCGGCGCCAAGCTCGCGCAGCAGATCGAGGTTGGCTCGATAGACAAACGAAAACGCATGATCCCGCGCCACGGCGACCCGCACGCCCGCCAGCAGAGGCGGGAGAGAAGCGGTCGTGGGCGGCGCGAACGCTACCGCCTCGGGCAAACTGTCACCGGCCATGTTCAACGCCGAGGCGGCACGCTCAAGCCGTGCCTCCAGATCGTCGATCTCGCCCGCTTGCATCAGGCCCAGATGCCGATTGGGCAGGGCGATGTCAGGCATGCGCGGCAGCCAGCCAAAGGACTGTATTCCAGGCGGCAGACTTTCGGTAAGCATGTGGTAATGCCGTTCACCGGCAACGCGATTGGCGAACACACCGGGAACGCGCACACCATCGCGGTAGCGGGCGAGCCCCAGCGCCATGGCGCCGAAGGTCTGGGCCATGGCCGAGGCATCGATCACGGCGAGCACGGGAATACCGAATAAAGCGGCAAGGTCGGCGCTCGATGGTTTGCCGTCGAAAAGACCCATCACGCCTTCGATTAAAATCAGATCGGCTTCGCCCGCCGCGGTGTAGAGCAGTTGCCGGCAATGATCTTCGCCGACCATCCATAGATCGAGTTGATACACCGGGTTGCCCGATGCCCGCTCCAGGATCATCGGGTCGAGAAAATCCGGGCCGGTCTTGAACACCCGTACGCGCCGGCCGCGGTTGCGGTGATAACGCGCAAGCGCGGCGGTGACTGTAGTTTTTCCCTGACCCGAGGCGGGCGCAGTAATGAACAGCGCGGGACAATGACGCACCGCGTTCATAGCTCGATGCCTTTTTGCGCGCGGATCCCGGCCGTGAAGGCGTGCTTGATCACGTTCATCTCGGTGACCGTATCCGCGAGTTCGATAAGTTCCGGCGGCGCGGCGCGCCCGGTGATCACGACATGCTGTGACGCGGGTCGCGCGCGCAGCATCTCCAGCACTTCGTCCAGAGGGATGTAGCGGTACTTGATGGCGATATTGAGCTCGTCGAGCACCACGAGCTGGAAACGGGCATCGGCGAGAAATCGTTTCGCCCGGTCCCAGGCGGCCAGCGCCGCGCGCATGTCGCGTTCGCGGTCCTGGGTCTCCCAGGTGAAGCCTTCGCCCATGACGTGATACTCGACTTCGGCGAATCGGCGGAAAAAAGCCTCCTCGCCGGTGGCGAACGACCCCTTGATGAATTGTACGACGCCAACGCGCATGCCGTGACCGAGCGCGCGCGCCACCATGCCGAAGGCCGACGAGCTCTTGCCCTTGCCGTTGCCGGTGTTCACCACCAGCACGCCGCGATCGGCCTGCGCGGAGGCGATCTTCGCGTCCACCACCGCTTTCTTGCGCTGCATTCGCGCGCGATGGCGCTCGTTGCCCGCGCTGTCGTTCACGCAATCAGCCTGGCAGGTGGATGATCATTATCCGGTCCGGCCGCCGCGCAGCGCGCGCATCTGGCCGATCGTTGCTGCCGCCCAATGTACGAACGCGGCAAAGGCCACGTAGAAGAAGGCCCAGGCCACGTACGGCGGGTAGTACTTGGCGACGCGCTCGCTGTACTGCGCCCAGCTCAGATCCGGAAAGCGGCCGGATAACATGTAGAACGCACCGTTCGAGATCAGGAAGGCGATGCTCGTTGCTACGAACAGCGCGCCGAAGAGCGGCAGCAGCGATTGCCAGCGCATCTGGACCTTGCCAGCGGCCCAGCGGCCGGCGAACCACATCGCGCCATAAGCCGGAATCAGGAACCCGTAGGCCGGTGTGACGCAGAAGTCGCTCACGCCGCCCACGGTGATCGCGAGGTAGTCGATGAGACCGGCCTCGACGAGCAGCACCGGGAAGGCCAGCACGCCGGCGAGATAGAAGCCCGCCATGAAGAACACGGCAAGCGAAGCATCCGGCAGATGCAGGGCCGAACCGAAGTGATGATAGCGTGTGGCCGCCATCAGCAGGGCAAGCAATATAAAAATGACCAGTGGTTTGCGGGCGAGGGTTATTGCATTCATCGATATTCTCCTGGGTCAGTGGTAATCGGGCTGGTAGCGCAGGGTCATGAAGAAACTGCGTCCTGGCTGATTGTAATACGCTGCTGTCTCGTAATTCTTGTCCAACAGGTTAACAATTCGCGCCTGAGCGAGCCAGTTCCTGGCCAGCGTGTATTCACCGTGTAAGTCCACCGTGGTGTAACCGCCGAGCACCTGCTTATTGGCGAGATCGTCGTAGCGCCGCCCTTCGGCGTTCAGCGTTGCGCCAAGACGATAGGCCCCGAAACCACGTTCGGCGCCCAGGCGAAGCACCTGCTCGGCGCGGCGCGGCAAGATTTTTCCGTAATTAGCCCCGCTTGATCGGTTTTCGGGCTTGAGCAGCGTCAGGTCCATGCCTGTGTCCCAACCGGCAAAACGCGAGCCGAGTTTTGTTTCGAGGCCGTGGATATACGCTGCCTCGACATTGCTTGCGGCGTTAATGGATGCGTCGTAGGCAATGAGATCGTCGATCTTGGTCTGAAAAGTCGTCAGCGACCAGTGTCCCCAGTTCGCCGAGCCTCGCCCCCCGATCTCGGCACTGCGCGAGGTTTCCGGGCCGATATTCGGGTTGCCGTAACCGGGGAAGTAAAGCTCATTGAAAGTGGGCGCCTTGAAGGCCGTTCCGAAGGAGGCGGTCAACCGCAGTTGCTCGCTGACACGATAACCCCAGGCGAGGCTGCCGGTGTCGTGCTGTCCGAACTGCTCGTTTTCATCGCGGCGCAGGCTGATTTGCATATTATGGGCATCGAGGTTCGCCTGGTGCTGCACGAACAACCCGCGGTTGTCACGCGAGGTAACCGCGTAGTTTGTGGTACTGCCGATGCGGTCGTCTTGATAGTCGTAACCGACAGTGAAGATATGGCCGGGGTTGATGGTGAAATCATTCTGGAACGAAGCGGTGTTGCGATCCGTGTCGAACCGGCTCTTGAAAACGCCGTTCTTGAGATTATCCGAATCGTCGCGGCTGCGGCCCGCGCCCAGCGTGATTCGCCACGGGTCCATGGGCGTGATGTGGAACTGCGCGCCATAAACTTCCTGGATTGTGTTCGCCTCGTTGGTGCTGCCATCGTATTCGTTGTGAGCTTCCGTGCGCAGCCAATGCAGGTCGATATCCGAACCCTTGTCGAAGCGATAGCCCGCGCGCAGAGATCCCGAGGCGTTGCGGTAGCCGTCTTTGTCGGGCTCATAAGTAAAGCAGCCGGCTCCTCCCGGGGAAGGTTTTCCACTGCAAGCATTGATGCCGTTGGTGCTGAAATCGCTCGCGTTGAAGCTGAGCCAGCCGCGTTCGATACCGCCCGAGACGCCGACGCTGGTGTTGTAGGTTTTGTAGCTGCCACCGCCCAAGCTGAAAGAGGGTGTCATCGGGCCTTCGCCCTTGCGGGTGAATATCTGGATCACGCCGCCAATGGCTTCGGAGCCGTACAGACTCGAACGCGGGCCGCGCACGATTTCGATGCGTTCGATTTGATCGACGGGCATGTCCTGGAATGCCGCCGTGCCCGTTGTGGCGGAACCCACCTTGATGCCGTCGATCAGCACCAACACGTGGTCGGATTCGGTGCCGCGCAGAAAGACCGAGGTGGTTTTGCCGGGTCCGCCGTTGTTGGAGATCGAAACTCCCAATTCGCCGCGGAGCAGGTCATCGACGGATCGCGCCTGTTGGCGTTCGATATCCCGCCGTGTGATGACCGTGACGGAAGCCAATGTTTCGTCAACAGTTCGTGCAGTACGGGTGGCTGTCACCACAATCGCCGGTGCTTCAATGCCCGGATCGGCTGCGTACAGGGGGTGGAAGGCGAGCAGTGATAACGCTGCCGGCAGGCTACATTTGAACATTATTTTTTCTCCTCCACGCGTCCCCGCGCGGAAAAAGTTTGCGGTAACGGCTTGGGAGGAGAACGGCGGAAACAGGGGGTGAAGCCTGAGCCGCGCGCATTGCCCTCCGCAATACCGAGTTATTGCTTCAGGCCGGTCTCCGGGCTCACGAGCGGATCTCTCCGGCGAATCGCCTTCCCATCGGTTGGGCCGACAGTGGCGGTTGATTCGCCCGAAAAAAGTCCAAGGACGGACTTTTTCAAAACTCGTTTACCGTTGCGGGGGCAGCGCCGGGATGGTCAGCCAATATTTTCAGCGGACGCACCGGCTTCCCGTTTCATCTCCCGGCGTGAATATGCCGGGAAACACCTGAAGCTGATGAGCTACATGCTCGCGTGCAATATATGAAGCGACCGACGGCGTGTCAATGCTTGCAAAAAATTTTCATCCGGGAGTGGAAGTGCGAATGAATAAACGCAACACATTTTCCTGAAGCGGAAATAAAAAAGCCGGCCCGAAGGCCGGCTTTTCAACATCAGACAAACGACAGAGAACTGTCGGTCTTATTTCTTCTCGGGGGCCGCCGGAGCAGCAGGGGCCGGAGCAGCCGGAGCGGCAGCGCCCGGAGCAGCGGCGTCAGCCGGCTTGGCGGCATCCGCGGCCGGGGCGGCCGGAGCAGCAGCAGGAGCAGCCGGAGCGGCAGCTTTCTGTTCCTTCTTCTCGCAGGCGGTCACCGCCGTCATGGCCAACAGTGCGGCAAGCAGAATCGAGTACTTTTTCATATAGATAAGCATCCTTTAAAGGTATAGGTGAACCGTGAATGATATGCGGCAGTCCAGGACAACATCTAGAGCCGGGCGCATATTCTTCTTAAATCGTGGAAATTTTCCATCGTTAATATTGCATGTAAGGATTTATTTTTTTTATTGATAATGCCCGAAGCCCGGGAGAAATGGGTCGGTCAGGAAGCCAGGCGGGGGGCGCCGTAGAACAGGCCCTGGGCATTGCTTATCCCGATCTCCTGCAATGCGTGCTCGGTGGCGGCGTCTTCCACGCTCTCGGCGATGGTTTGCATGCCGAACGACGAGGCCAGCTCGTGGATATGGGTGACGATCTTGCGGTCGGCCTCGTTTTGCAGCATGCCGCGCACGAACGAGCCCTCGATCTTGAGGTAATCCGGGCGGAACTGGTTGAGGAAATTGTAGGTGGAGTAGCCGCTGCCGAAATCGTCCAGCGCCAGCTTGCAGCCGAAGGCGCGCAGCTGCTGGATGTCCTGATGCAGGGAATCGCTCAGCGGGATGGTCTCGCGCTCGGTGATCTCGATGGTGATCGAGCGCCCGCTGTCGCAGGCCGGCTTGAGCAGTTGACTCAGTTCCTTCACGAATCCCTTGTCGTTGAAGGATGAAATGTCCACGTTGAGAAACAGCGCATGTTCCAGGGGAGTCTGCAACAGCGCCTGACCGATGACGTGCAGGTCCACTTCGCGCGTCAGCCCCAGTTCTTCCGCCACCGTGATGAAATCCTTGGCCTGGATCACCAGACCGTTGATGCGCATGCGCGCCAGCACCTCGTAGGCCACCGGCTCTCCGTTCTTGAGGTTGCAGATGGGCTGGTACGCGGGGTGGATGTGGCCCTGCTCGAGCGCGTTGCGCAACTGGAAGCCCTGGCTGAAGATCGACATCACCGCGCGGCTGATGTCCGGCGACAGCACCTCGATGCGGTTACGCCCGCCGCGCTTGCTGTGATAGAGCGCGACGTCCGCGGCGCTCACCAGGTCCTGGGCGTTGGTCCCGTGCGTCGGCGCTTCGGCCACGCCCATGGAGGATTGCAGCTGCATGTGTCCGACCGGCAGCGGAATGCGCGTGTCGCTGATGCAGTCATGCAGCTTCTGGGCGATGCGCGTCGCGTTCTCGATGTCGGTGTTCTTGAGCACCATGGCGAACTCGTCGCCCGCCAGTCGCGCGATATAGTCGTTGCGCCGCACCTGCTGTCGGAGCAGTTGCGCGGTGGTGCGCAGCACCTCGTCGCCGAACGGATGGCCGTAGGTGTCGTTGATGAACTTGAAGCCGTCGAGGTCGATGAGCAGCAGGCACACCGGCATGTTTTTCGGCAGGTGATCGGACAGGATCACTTCCAGCTGGCTGTCGAAGTGGCGGCGGTTGTAGAGTCCGGTCAGCGGATCGGTGACCGACAGATGGTAGAGCTCGTCCTGGTAACGGCTCAGCAAATGGTTGAGTTCGACGCTCTTGGTGATGTCGCTGAAGGTGCCGATGATGCCGGTGAAATTTCCCGCCGAGTCGGTCTGGGCGTCGGCGTCGAGGCTCATCCACAGGCGTTTGCCGTCCGCCGAACGCAGCGAGATCTCGCGGTTCTTTTCGTGCAGCTGAGAAAGCGCGCGCAGGTCGAAGTCGCGGATGGCGTCCTCGTCGAGGAGAAAATCGGCGAAGGGTTTTCCCAGGGAATCGTCGGCGACGAAGCCGGTCAGCGCCTGCCACGCCGGGTTGAGGAAAACGATGCGGCCGTCGGCGTCGAGCTCGAACAGAACCTCGTGCATGCCGTTGACCAGCTTGCGCAGCCGCGTTTCGCTGTATTCGAGCAGCTCGCGCGTCTCCTCGAGGCTCTGGATGTAATGGCGCATCGTGGCCGAGCCGTCGGCGAATGCCTGGTTCAGTTCCTGGATCTCGCGGCTGCCCGATTCGATCAGTTTCACGCGCGGGTGCCAGTTGCCGTGGGCGAACTCGCGCGCCCACTGCATGAGCGGCCGCAGCGGGGCAGTGAAGCGGGTGAGCAGCAGATAGGCCAGCAGGAAAACCACGGCCAGCACGATCGCGGTCAGTACGCCGCCGACGGCGACCACCTGACGCACGCTCCGGTTGAGCGGCGCATACGACAATTCCGCCTCGATGCGGCCGACCTTCGCGCCGTTGATGCTGACTTCGGATACCAGCAGCGGATTGGCGCCGGAGGTTCCGGCCAGCATGCGCGACAGCCAGCTGGCCGGTTCTGCGTTGCCCTGGTGCTGGTAGAGCAGCGAACCGCCGCCGTCGTCGACGATGCGTATCGAGGCGATCGCGGGGTCGGCGGCGATTTTCTGCATGTAATTGTCGAGCCCGGCAACATCGTAGCTCGCCACCATGCCGCGCACCGCCGGCTCGACGAATACCATCAGATTGTTCGCCAGGCGCCGCTGTGTTTCGAGGTGGGTCCGGGCCGCCTGGTGCGCGAAGCCGATGGTGACCGCGGTGGCGGTAAATAATAGAAGGATGGAGAAGGAAGCGGCGATACGCGCGCGCAAGGTCCGGGGGAACAACCGCAGGCGCATCATGGGCGCGTCATCGCGGGGAAAAAGGGAAGAAAAGGACGGGCAGGGAGCCGAGGCCCTGGCGCGGATTCAAGCGGACGACCCAATCCCAATGCGCGTGCTCCGTCATTATATGTATGTGCCGCGACGAGTGGCCGGAAGTATAACGGCCGGGCCTGTTTTAATCCACCCGCGGCGCTAATCCGGCAAGTACCAGCGGCCGCCGTCGGCATGGATTTCGCGCAGGCGACAATGGTACAGCCGTTCGAGGTTCGGGCGCGTGAGCACGTCCGACATCGGCCCGTGGAGACATTCGCCGTGGTCGAACAGCAGAATGCCATGCGTGCCGAAACGCGCGGCGAGATTGATGTCGTGCAGCACGAAAATATTTACGTGGCCAGGGCGGGCGGCGCGGGCGGCCAGCAACTCCAGTATCCGGACCTGGTGATGCAGGTCGAGGTGGTTGGTCGGTTCGTCCAGCAGGCATAACGGCGCGTTCTGGGCCAGCAGGGCGGCGATTTCAACGCGCCGCCGCTCGCCGCCGGACAGGGTGGTGAGCGGACGTTGCGCGAAACCGGCGAGCCCGGTGGCCTCCAACGCCGCTTCAGCCACCGAATAGTCCTCCACGCTTTCCCATTGCCAGCGTTGCAGATGCGGATGGCGGCCGGTCAGCACGGTTTCGATCACCGTGGCCGGGAACGCCGATTCGAAATCCTGGAACAGCACGCCGAGACGGAGCGCGCGGCGGCGCGACGGCATGTCGCGCAGCGGAGTATGGTCGAGCATGACCCGGCCCGCCTCGGGTTGCCGCAGGCCGGCGAGCGCGTGCAGCAGCGTGGTCTTGCCGCTGCCGTTGGCGCCGAGAATCACCCAGTTCTCGCCGGCGTTGAAGTCGGCCTCCAGCCGGTCGCAGAGGGTGCGGTCGGCGATGCGCAGCGTCAGTTGTTCCGTGCGCAGCATCAGCGTGCCCGCACCAGAAGAAAAAGAAATACCGGAACGCCCAGCAGGGCGGTGAGCACGCCGACCGGGAGTTGTGCCGGTGCCGCCCAGCTGCGCGCCAGCGTGTCGGCGACGGTCAGGAACCCGCCGCCGAGCAGCACGCTGGTCGGGAGCAGGAAGCGGTGATCGGAACCGCCGACCAATCTTAATATATGGGGAATGACCAGACCCACGAAGCCGATGCTTCCGGCCAGCGTGACCGCCATGGCGGTGAGCAATGACGCCAACAGGTAAACCACGGAACGCAGCCGCGCCGGATTTTCTCCCAGTATGGAGGCGATGTTTTCGCCGCGCATGAGCAGGTTGAGCGGACGCGCGAGCCACCATGCCACCGCCAGTCCGGTCAGCAGAATGATTATCCCGGCCACGGGCTGCGTGGCCGTGCTCAAGTCGCCGATCAGCCAGAAAAGCATGCCGTGAATCTGGGACGCCGGCGTCACGGACAGAATCAGGCTGATGACCGCGCCCCAACCGGCAGCGACCACGACGCCGGTGAGCAGCAGGCGATTCTGCGTCCAGGCCGCGCCGGCGCGGCTCAGTCCGAACACGATGAACATGGAGAACAGCGCGCCGACGAAGGCGTTGGCTTGCAACCATCCCGCACCGAGACCGGCCAGCATCGACAGCAGGACAGCGACTGCCGCGCCGCCCGAGACGCCGAGTACATAAGGATCGGCGAGCGGATTGCGCAACAACACCTGCAGCAGCGCCCCCGAGAGCGCGAGCATCCCGCCCACGGCGAAGGCCGAGAGCACGCGCGGCAGACGCAATTCGTGTATCACCAGATACGCCGTGGCGTTGTCGCGGTGGCCGAGCAGTGCCCGCCACAGTTCCGCCGCGCCGATATTCACGCTGCCCTGGGACAGGGCGTACCACAGGCTCAACGGCGCCGCCGCCAGCAGGAAAAGCGCGATCAACAGGCGGCGGTTCATGGACGATGCGTTCAGCGCAGCGGCAGAATCTGCCAGCCGCGTTTCTGCGCTTCGCGGCTCAGGATGTCGTCGGGATTGACCGCCACCGGATGGTCGACGATGGAAAGCAGCGGCAAATCGTTGTGCGAATCGCTGTAGAACCAGCTGTCCTGCAGCGTTTGCCGGTGTTCCTGCATCCAGGCGTTCAGGCGCGTCACCTTGCCTTCGCGGTAGCACGGCGTGCCGGCCACGCGACCGGTGAAACGGCCGTCGCGTTCCTCCGGCTCGGTGGCGATCAGGTGCGGGATGTCGAATTCACGCGCGATCGGCGCGGTGACGAAGCGGTTGGTGGCGGTGATAATCACGAGTGTGTCGCCGTTCGCGCGATGCAGGTTCACGAGCGCGCGCGCCGCGGGCGTGATCATCGGCAGGATCTTGGCCTGCATGTATTGTCGGTGCCAGTGGTCGAGCGTGGCGCGGTCATGAGCGGCGAGCGGTTTCAGCGCGAACGCCAGAAACTCCATGATGTCGAGCGTGCCCGCCTGATACTCGGCGTAGTAACGTTCGTTCTCGCGTTCGTATTCCTCGCCGTCCACGACGTGGTTCTCGATCAGGAACCGGCCCCAGGCGTGATCGCTGTCGCCGCGCAGCAGCGTGTTGTCGAGGTCGAAGATAGCAAGACTCAAGATTGGGAC
>JACQER010000096.1 GCA_016200465.1 Gammaproteobacteria bacterium
ACACCAGCCGCTGCCGCTCCTCGCGAAACACCTTGGTGATCGGCCGCCCGCTGCGCGCCGTGGCGCGCCATTCCATGTGGCGCACATCGTCGCCCGCCTGATAGGCGCGCAGGTCTTCCAGCTCCATGCCGCGCCCGCGAAACAGCGATAGCACCGGCCCGGCGAAGCGACTCGCCACCGGCCGGCGATGGCGCGCCTGGAACTGCAGGGTCTGGCGTTGCAACCTTTCCAGTTCGGCGATGGTGAGTAATGTGTCGTTCGTGGTCTGTATCATGGGTTATTAGCTATTAGCTATCGGCGTTTAGTTATCAGAATAGGTATTGATTACGATCTATGCGGGTCCTATGTCACCGTGTCCCAATACATTGTGAACCGCCCCGGGAATCGCGGAGGCTGGTTGGTTTAAGTCATGCCGCAACGGCGGCCTGACGGTTGTGTTGCCTATAGTAGTTTGCCTCAGCTTCTGCCGGAGGGATATACCCCAAGGGTTCCAACAGCCGATGGTGGTTAAACCACGAGACCCATTCCAGGGTTGCCAGCTCCACGGATTCCTTCGTCTTCCACGGTGCGCGACGATGGATCAGCTCGGCCTTGTACAGTCCATTGATCGTCTCGGCCAAAGCGTTGTCGTAGCTGTCGCCCTTGCTGCCGACTGAAGGCTCGATGCCGGCCTCGGCAAGCCGCTCGGTGTAGCGGATCGAGACGTATTGCGAGCCCCTGTCGCTGTGATGGATCAGGGCATCATCTGAATCAGGCTGCCGGGCGTACAGGGCCTGCTCCAGCGCGTCGAGCACGAAGTCCGTGGCCATAGTGCTGCTGACCCGCCAGCCGACGATACGCCTGGCGAAGACATCAATGATGAAGGCGACATATAGCCAGCCCTGCCAGGTCGACACGTACGTGAAGTCCGACACCCAGAGCTGGTTGGGACGATCGGCTTTGAAGTGTCGATTGACCCGATCCAGCGGGCAAGGCACCGAGCGGTCAGGCACGGTGGTGCGAACCGTCTTGCCACGGCGCGCACCCTGCAAGCCCAGGCAGCGCATGAGCCGCTCCACCGTACAGCGCGCCACCGGAACGCCTTCGCGGTTCAGCTGCTTCCAGACCTTATCGGCGCCGTAGACCTGCAGGTTGGCCTCCCAGACGCGCTCAATGTGCGGAATCAACATTTCATCGCGCTTTGCCCGGGCGCTGCGCAGTTCGGGGTTGCGCTGCCGGGCGGCATGGCGCCGGTAGGCCGACGGGGCAACCTGCAACACTTTGCAGATCGGCTCGACCCCGTAGGCATCTCGGTGCTGGTCAATGTACGCATTTACGACTTCAGTTTGCGGTCGAGCTCCGCCTGCGCGAAAAAAGCGCTGGCTGTACGCAGTATCTCATTGGCCCGGCGCAATTCCTTGACCTCGCGCTCCAGCTCCTTGATGCGCTGCATCTCGGTCGTGGTCGTACCCGGACGCGCTCCGGCATCGACCTCCGCACGCTTGACCCACTCCAGCAGTGTCGCCGGCACACAGCCGATCTTCGGGGCGATCGACTCCACGGCCGCCCACAGCGACGGGTACTCCCCACGGTGCTCTTGTACCATCCGCACCGCACGCTCACGGACCTCAGGTGAAAACTTGTTCGACTTGTTCATGGCTCCATTCTCTCAAATGTTGGAGCCTCCTTAAAACCCGGGGCGGTTCATACACTTATTTGGTTAGTCCTGATTG
>JACQER010000104.1 GCA_016200465.1 Gammaproteobacteria bacterium
AAGGAGTCGCCGTGGCTCGGAAAGGGTCTTGGCTCCTTCGGGCTGGTTTTCCCGGCGCATCAGAACCCCCTCGATTCGAGCGCGGGCTTCATGGTCCATAACGATTACCTGCAGATCTGGCTCGAGGCGGGATTGCCGGGGCTTGTTCTGTTGCTGGCGATCTACATTTCCGCTTTCGTGTTGTTCATCAGGGCGCTGCGTAACCGGCGCCTGAGCCAGGCACGAGTTCTCGAGATCACGGGAATATTCACCGGCTTGCTTGTCGTCGCGTTGCACAGCTTCGTGAACTTCGATCTTTATGTTCTGCCCACGTTATTGGTGGCCGGCGTGATACTGGCGCGATTCCATGAGCTGACGACGGCAGGGTCGGGCACGGATGCTTGGACTTTCAAGCCGACACGTTACCTTCGTTTGGGAGTTTACCGGACGGTCGTATCGCTCGTGGTGCTGACTGGCGTCGTTTACTGGTTGTCGCATGCGCTTGCGAACTATGCCATCCAGGAGGCCGTGCATCTGGCCAGCGCCGGCGAGCTCGACGCGGCCGACGAGGCGTTGTCGCGCGCGCAGCGGTTATCGCCGGACTCCGAGATGACGCTGGTGGCGCGCGCGGAGCTGTATCGCAACGTCATCACTGCTGCGCCGGCCTCGGCCCTCGAGGATAAGCGGCGTTTGTTCCGTTCTGCGATGGAGGCGCTCGACAGGGCCGAGCAACTCAATCCGTATCGCGCGGATATTTCGTTTCTGCGCGCACGGCTGCAGTGGCTCGTAAAGGACATGGCCGGAGAGGACTGGAAAGAGAAAATGGTGCGCGACTACGAGCGCGCCATTCAGCTTCAACCGCGTTTCTTCACCGCCCGGACCGAACTCGCGGTATTCCGGCTCGAACAGGGCGAATACGACAAGGCGCGTCAGGTACTCGAGCGGGGAATGGCTTACAACTATGTCGGCCAGGAGCGGGTGTTTCCTTACTATCGTTTGACCGCCGCTCTGCGACGCAAGGCAGGCGATGTGAATGGCGCCAGGGAGCTTGATATGCGCATCGCGGACATATCGAGCGTTCCACCGGAAAAGCGTCCTTTGCCCCTGGATCAGGTCAAATTCTTCTCGTTTTATGATCTCTGGCACTGGGTTCTGGGACGGCTGGGATGGGTTTGATTCAGCCCGCGGCATGGCTTTTGCTAGAGTTTAGAGAGAATGCTCCACCGATATATCGGTTGAACAGGGTGGATGCAATGTGAATGGACCATGAGTATTCGGTTCTGCCTGATCGAATTCGCGGTGACGGATGAGTTGTCGCCGTGGCAATTGTTTTCCCGTGCAAAGGTCGTTCGCGCAAGCAATTTGCGCCGATGTGTTTGTCTCGAGCGGCGAACCGATATCGTGAAGACAGGCAGGGTAATCGTGACATGATCAGGTTGCATACGGCATTCCGAAGGGGAATTTTTCCGCAGGCAGGATTCACGCTTGTCGAAATCGTCGTGGCGATTCTGTTGATCGGCATCCTGGCGTATTCCATTATTCCGCGATACCAGAACCGGGGCGTCTTCGATGTCAACGCGCAGGCGGAGCAGCTGGCGAGCGACATCCGCTATACCCAGTCGCTGGCCATGACCAGCGGGCAGCGCAACCGCATCAATCTCGCTGCCGCCTCGTATCAGATCACTACCAGCGCTGGCGCGCCCTTGGCGCACCCGGCGACGGGTTCCACAGTCGCGATTTCGCTCATCAACGTTTCGCTCAGCGGCTACAATCCTCCACTCACCAACAACTACATCGCTTTCGATGGGAAAGGGATTCCCTACACCGACGTAGTAGCCGGCACTCCGCTCGGTGCGAACGCCACCATCACGCTTAGTGCAACCGGTGCCTCATCGCGTCAGGTCGTGGTGTCGCCGCAGACGGGCAGGGTCCTTGTCCAATGAAAACGTATTTTCATGTTCGCGGCGTGACGCTGGTCGAACTGATCGCGTTCATTATTATCGTGGGTGTTCTGGTTTCCGGCGTAATCGGCGGTGTCAGCACCACGATGCGCGGCAGCGCTACTCCCAAGCAGATCACGCAGGCCTTGCAATACGCCCAGGAACGCATGGAACTGATCCGGGCACAGAAAGACCGTCTGGGTTTCGCCGGTTTCACGGCCGCGACCTTTGATCCCTGCCTGACCGGTTCCACGCATCCTGCCTGCAGCTCCACGCCCGGATATAACGTAGCCGTTCCGCCGCTGGATGTGACCGGCGCCTGCATGGGTAACGACGCGAATTACAAGTGCATCACGGTGACCGTGACCGACGCCACCACGGGTGCGCAACTCGCGCAACTGATCTCCGCCGTGGCGAATTACTGACATGTTTTTTCATACCGACATTTCTCGCAACGCGGCTGGCACCGGTGCGGCGTCACCACGGCCCGTGATCCGGAACGCGGGGTTCACGCTGGTCGAGTTTATCGTGGTCATCATCCTGGTGGGGATCATATTCGGCTTCGGGAGCACGCTGATCGGCAGGGTTTTCAGTTCCTATGCCTTGAAGCAGGACACCACCGACGCCGACTGGCAGGCCAAGGTCGCGCTGGAGCGCATGGCGCGCGAGTTGCGCATGGCGCGCACCGCCTCGGCGGCCGATCTCGACATCGCTTCGTTGACGCAGATCCGGTTCGTGGACACGGATGGCAACGGCGTCTGTTTTTATCGGAACGCGGCGGCCAACCGCCTGATGCGCAGTGCCGACGGCCCCGCGACCGCGTGCGGCACGACCGGTCCGCAGGTGCTGGCGGACAACATCACCGCGCTCGGATTCAGCTACTGGAACAATGCCGGCACGAACACGGCGGCGGTGGCCAGCGTTTATTACATCACCGTGTCCGTGACCGTGGCGGAAGGAGCCTACAACAACGCCTTCCGCACCAACTTGCGGCCGAGGAATTTCTGATGTCTTTCCCGACGAATAATTTTTCGAGGCAACGGACTCTTGCGCCGCGGTTGATCGGCAGGCAGCGCGGTTTCCTGCTGTTGACCGCGGTGGTGCTGATCGTCGTGGTGGCGCTCATCCTGAGCGTGATGGTGTACCTGTCCGCGGCTTCCACCCGCTCTTCGGGAAAATTTCTCGCCGCCCAGCAGGCGCTTTTCATCGCCGGCAGCGGCCTGGAGCGCGGCACCCGTTTTCTGGTTTCGCCGGTGCTTGCCGAGCGATTGACCTGCGCCGCCGTCACCGGAAACGCGAACCTCACCAACGTCGCTTTCGCGCAGGGGCAATTCACGGTCAACGCCGGCAACGCCGGGACATCATATTATCCCGTGACCACCCTGCGCTTGGCTCTCGGCAGTGCCGACAACACTGTGCCGGTGAACAGCCTCGCCGGGTTCGCGCCGGCCTGGCGCGTGCTGATCGACCGCGAGGCGATCGACTACAGCAAAACCGAGCCGGCCAATGACACGATCTGTGGTGGAGCTGGCCGCGCGCCGTGCCTGGTGGGTGCGCAACGGGGCCGCGACGGCAGCGTGGCGGTGGCGCATGTCACCGGTGCGCCGGTGGGACAGTATCAGTGCGATTTGCGGTCCCAAGGTGGAGTCCCCGACCTGGCCAATGCCCGCGGCAAACGCCTGGTGCAAAAAAGCGTGCAGTTGCAGGAAGGCTGGGCCGTGGGGGCCAACGGCGTTCTTTTCCGCTGGAATGATACGACGTGGCTGAATGCAGCCTCGCCGCTCGCGACGCAGCTGAACAGCGTTTCCATGCTTTCCTATGCCGATGGATGGGCCGTCGGCAACCAGTCCGGCGGTGAAGTGATCCTGCGCTGGACCGGCGGACCCAACTGGACGCGCGTCGGTCCGACCGGGCCGATTCCGAACACCAACCTGAACAGCGTCTATTGCGTCGCCAGCAACGATTGCTGGATCGTCGGCAACCAGTCCGGCGGTGAAGTGATCCTGCGCTGGAATGGCGCGGCGTGGAACCAGGTGGGTCCCTCGACGGCCATACCCAATGTCAGCCTGCGCAGCGTCTATTGCACCAAGTCCGATGATTGCTGGATCGTGGGCGACCAGTCCGGCGGTGAATTGCTGTTGCACTGGGATGGCACCGCCTGGGCCCGCCTGCCGGCCTCGGGCGCACTTCCGAACCAGAATCTCCGCGGCATCTGCATCGTCGGATCACGCCAGCGCCCGCAGGCGGCATGGCGCGAAGTTTTCCAGTGAAGCGTTTCGTGTCCCACATGAATTCCATTTCCCGGCAACGCGGTTTTCTGCTGGTGACCGCGGTGGTGCTGATCATCATCGTTAGCTTGATTCTGACCGTTATGGTGTTCCTGGGCGCGACCGGAACCGATTCCAGCGTCGTGCATTCGCAGTCCGGGCAGGCGCTGTTTGCCGCGGAATCAGGCATGGAGCGGGCATTACGGGGTTTTTCCAAAGAGGGCACTGCCTGCGCGAACCTCACTTATAACAGTACCCTCTCCGCGGGCGCGACGACGGTGGCGTTTGCGACGGCCGGTACCGTGAATGCCCCGGCGAGCACAACGTTGTCCGCGAATATCAACGCGACCACGGCGATTATTCCGGCGACCAGTATCACTGGCTACGCTTCGCATGGCCGCATAACGATTGACGCCGAGAGAATCCAATACCAGGGTACATCCACCAGTGCTGTGGTCTGCGGTACTGCCCCGTGCTTCACCGGTACTGTTCGCGGTGTCGCGGGCACGCCCGCCGCCAGCCACAACATTAACGCTGTCATCAGGCAAAATCAGTGCGTGATCCGGGCCACCGGAACCAGCGGCAACACCACGCGCGCGATCGAGCGCGCGACGACGATCTCGGATGGTACGGACGCGATGATGGCGTACGCCAAAGACTCACCCGCGGCTTCGGTCGGAATCCCGTTCTTCCGGATATGGGACAACACCACCTCGAGCTGGAGCGCGGAACAGTCCGCCACCAGCGTTGGCGCTGGCCGAATCATCCAATACGTGGTGCTGAAGTCCGCGCGTACGCGCAACGAGGTGATTTTAGGCACCCAGGACAGCACGGGCGATATTCGGGTGCAGGTATGGAATGGGACGGTATGGAGCGCGACGTCGTTCGTGGCAAATGTTGGTTCAGATACCACCTATCGGGGGTTTGACATTGAATACGAAACGAACGGAGACAGAGCCGTCCTTGTCTACAACAACGGCGCGAACAGCAATCTGAACTACTGGATCTGGAACGGCTCGGCCTGGTCCGCCCAGCCCAGTGTCGCCATGCCTATCGTCGGCAGACCGCGCTGGGTCGAACTCGCGCCGCATCCCGATCCGGCGAGCAATGAGATTGTCATGCTGGTTCTCAGCAGTTCGTCCGAGATTTATGGCATGCGCTGGGGCGGCAGCGCATGGAGCAACATGGGCATTGCTCTTTCCTGGGATGTAGCGGTGATCACGTCCCGCAAGATCATTGATGTCGCCTATGAACAGCAATCCGGACGCGCGATGTTCGTGTGGGGCACGGCCGCCGCCGCGGGGTTTAAGTACCGGTTTTGGAATGGGGCGGCATTGACGGCTACCCAGAATTTTATATTTACGTCTTCAGTGCTCGCCGGTACGTCAAATTGGGTGCGGGTGGCGCCGAATTTGTTCTCCAACGAGATCATGTACGGGGTGCAGGATTCCGCGCGCGATCTTCATACGGCATATTGGAATGGCGCCAGTTGGATCGAAGGCCCCCGCCATGACAGTAACGTCGAAAACGCGGCGAGCCGAAATTTCGATCTGGTATTCGATACGAACCCCGCCAGAGCAGGGGACGCCTGGCTCGTTTGGGGGTCACGTATCAGTACCGATTTCGCGCGCCGCCGGCAATGGACCGGCGGTGCCTGGAGCGGCACGATCACCAACTTCGCCGACGACGTTGCGCTGACACAACTGGCGGCTCATCCCAATTCGGGATGGCTGTTTGCCGGTCTTTATGGGGATTCCACAGGCACCGCACGCAATTTGGTCGAGTATCATTACAATGGCGGTGCTTGGACTCAGACGTCTATTTGGGGCGGTCCGGTAATAGCGGACCCCGTCCAGGAGCGGGTTTACCTCTCCCCGACACGTTTCGGGCTGGGTATCTATGATTGGGTGGAGATTTTTCCATAATGCAGCGTTCTCAATGGGGCAATTCTTTATTTTCGGGTAATTCCGTCAAGGCAGTCGGCAAGGAATCCGCCTGATGCGGACTCTTTCGCCAATATCAGTCAAGTTCACAGAGCATGGGACCCGCGGTTTGACCTCGGTTATCACCGGCTGCACCAAAGGCTTCACCCTCGTCGAGATGATCGTGACGCTGATCATCATCGCGTTGATCGCGGCGGTGAGCGGCCCGCTTTTTTTCAACATCAACACCTTCCGCGAGAGCGGGTTTTACGACGAAACGCTCTCCGCGATTCGCTACGCGCAGAAATACGCGGTGGCGAGCGGCTGCACCGTGCGCGTGCAGACCACCGCGACCGGGTTCACGCTCTACCGGCCCGCCGCTGTCGGCAACTGCAATACGCCGGGCTCCTATACGACGCCACTGACTGACCCTTCCGGCAACGCCACGACATTCACGCGCACCGCCCCGGACGGCGTGGCGCTTTCGGTGGCGGATTTCACTTTCACCGCCAGCGGCACCGCTTCGGTCTCGCCCTCGATCGCCATCACCGTCGGCAGCCGGCAGTTGACCGTCATCGGCGAGACCGGCTTCGTGCAGGCGCAATGAAGCTCATGCCATTCCGCTCCCGTTTGCGCGGCGTCACCCTGGTGGAGCTGATCGTCTCCATCGTGGTGATCGGCACGGCGCTGGCGGGCATATTGGTGGTCATCGTGCGCAATGTCAGCGCCAGCGCCGATCCCCTCATCTGGCATCAGGCCGTAATCGTCGCCGAAGCCTATCTCGAGGAGGCGATGACCAAGCAGTTCACCGACCCGAATCCTCCCGAAGGCGGTGAGACGCGCGCGACCTACGACGACGTTCTGGATTACAACAACATCGTTGCCGAATCCCCGCCGCGCGACCAGAACGGCAGCCCCATCGCGGCGCTGGCGGGTTACTCGGTGAACGTGCAGGTGACCACCGAGGCGTTGAACGACATTACTCTCGCCAGCGGCAATGCCGTGCGCATCCAGGTGACGGTCACGACACCCACCGGTGGCAGCGTCGTCGTCAGCGGCTATCGGACGAATTACAACTGATGCGCGGATTCGATAACCTCTCGAATGCAAGTTGCGTGCGTCGCAGCCGCGGCGTGAGCATGATCGAGCTCATCATCGTCATTACCATCAGCGGGATCATCGCCACGATCCTGGGGGTCGTCCTGGTGCGGCCGATTCAAGGTTACGAAGCGCAGGTACGCCGCGCGCAACTGGTCGACGCCGCGGAAATGGCGGTGCGCCGCCTGGGACGGGACATCCGCCAGGCATTGCCCAACAGCGTGCGCGTGCGCGACGCCCTCGGCAACACGAACAACGTGAACTGCTCGGCCACGGGCGCGGTCTGCACGATCGAGATGCTCAACACTCTGGACGGCGCGCGTTATCGGGAGGGACCGGGCAATATCGGTCACGACCATGGACCGACGCAGTACCGGCTGAAGGTTCCCGGAAACGATAATAACGGTTTCAATATCGTCGGAGAGTTCCAGAATTTCCGACCCACGTTGCCATTTACTTCGACTTCGGAGCGCCTCGCGATCTATAACCAATCGGCCACCGGCGCCACCAGCGCCTATGCCGACGCGACGCTCGCGGCGGGCCCGTATGTGATCACCAATCCCAATGCACCGGCGAACACGAAGTTCATGTTGCAAGACGACGGCGGTGGAGATGAATGGCGGATCACGCCGTCCGGCAACCCCAATTTCAATTTCCGCTGGGCTTCGCCCAATCAGCGAATTTTCATCGTCGACACGCCGGTGAGCTATGGCGAACGGCAACATCACGCGTTACTGGAATTATTCCATTACCGCCGCCCAACAGAGCGCGCCGGCCGGCGGCACCAGCGCCTTGCTCTCAACGCCGGTCACGGCCTGCAGCTTCAGCTACTCGCCGGGCACGAACCAGCGCGCCGGGCTCGTGACGCTCGACATTACCATCGCCGATGACGCCAGCGGCGAGCAGGTCCGGTTGCTGTACCAGGTGCACGTGGATAATTCCCCATGACGCGTCATGCCTCCATCCGTGGAAAACACGAGCGGGGTTTCGCCCTGGTCGCGGCCATTTTCATCGTCGTGGTGCTGGCGATGCTCGGGATCATGATGGTCACGATCGGCGGCATGCAGCGCGCCACCGCGAGCGTGGCGGTGCAGGGCGCGCGCGCGTTCTACGCCGCGCGCTCCGGAATCGAATGGGGGACTTTCGGGGCACTCAACAACACCGTGGCCACGTGCGGCAACGCCGCCTCCACGCCGACAACGAATACTTTCGCCCTGACGGTGTCCGGCCTTAACGGATTTACCGTGTCCGTGGTTTGCAGCTATACCACGCACCGCGAGCGCAACGATACTTACAATGTGTATGTGATCAACTCCACGGCAACCTCGGGCAGTTTCGGGGACGCTGATTATGTTTCGCGCACCCTTCAGGTCACCGTGACCAATGCCCAACCCTAAAACGTGCTGCATTGACCGCGTTTCACCGTTGTTCGCCGCTTTTTGGGCTATCCTTGAAAGAGGGGCCGTGCACTGCCGCCCGACTTGGGCCGTACATCAGGTTCTGCATTTGATCGCATCAACATGACCAGTATGCTTTCAACGGGCGTTGAATCTGTATCCCGCATGGCAAGGATTATCAGCCCGGTTCTGGTCCTGCTGTTGGCGACAGTTTTGACGGTCGCACCATCCGAGGCGGCCGTGACTTTCCGCTCCGCTGCCTCCGCCAGTTCGGCATCCTCCACGCCCACGCGTTTCTATATGCAGAACGCGGCGCCGGACGTCACCGTGGCGACCCACCGCGGTGCCTGGGACGTCACGGGTTCGGTGCTGCAACGCAAGCTGGCGCGCACCAAGTCGGGCGCCATTGCCACCAAGGCCGTCGCCGAGGCCTCGGCTACCAACAACTACGACGTGCTCATGCTCAAGTTTGTGAGCGAGCCGATCACTGCCGCGCAGACGATCACGGGTACGCTCAACTGGATCGTGGGTGATCAGGAGTCGAGCAACAACATGAACGCCAATTGGCACGTCCATGCCTATGTCACGCAGGGCGATACCGATAACCTGCGCGGCACGCTGATCACCGACTATACCGAGGCCGCCGGCACCAACGAGTGGCCCACCACCGCGGTAGGCGATACCCCGAACGGTGCCGCTGCCGTTGCGCTTTCTTCGGTCGCTGTGTCCGCCAACGATCGCATCGTCATCGAGGCCGGTTACGTGGCCCGCAACAGCGTGACCACGAACTATACCGGCACCTTGTGGTACGGAGGCACCAGTGCGACCGATCTCACCGCGGGCGGGGATGAAACCAGCTTTCCGGGCTGGTGGGAGTTCAGCCAGGATCTGTTCAGCGTCAGCGCTCTCACCATTCCCAAGCCCGCCGGCACCCTCACGGCGGACGTGATGATCGCCTCGATCAGCGTCACGCCGAGCACGATTACCATCACGCCGCCCGTGGGTTGGACTTTGATCTCGACGGTGACCCAGAGCAGCGCCACCACGAGCAAGCTCGTCACCTATTACCGTGTCGCCGGTGTGGGCGAACCGGCCAGCTATTCCTGGGGTTTCTCCGGCGGGACACACAACGGCGCCGTCGGCGGCATCGCCAGTTTCAGCGGTGTGGACAATCTGGCGCCGATCGACGCGCAGGCGGGCACTCCCACGGTCAGCGCCACCAGCCATACCGCACCGAGCGTCACGACCACGCAATCCAACGGCATGCTGGTGACGGTTCACGAATACGCCAGCTCCGGGACATGGACGCAGCCCGGGACGATGACCGAGGCTCTGGATGTGGCTTCACTGACACCGAACAACGCCAGCGGCATCTCGATGGAAATGAATTACGAAACCCGTCCCACGGCCGGCGCCACCGGAACACGTCAGGCCAACGCCAGTACCACCGCCGACAGCGGTGCGACTCAATCGGTGGCGCTGAAGGCCGCGCCCCTGGTCTGCTACACCGACAACTTCAACCGCGCCAACGGTTCGCCCGGCAGCGACTGGGTCGTTTCCAGCACCAGCGGAGGATTCGGCAATCCGGTCATCGTCAACAATCGTTTGCGCCTGACGGATGCGACCGGCAACGTCGCGACCATGGCGACCCTGCAGCGCCTGTTCCCGGGATCGGGCAACCGCATCGAGGTGGATTTCGATCACTTTGCTTATGGCTTCTCTGGTTGCGCGGCTGACGGCATCGCCGTCACGCTTTCGGACAGCGCGGTCACGCCGGTTCCCGGCGGCTATGGCGGCTCCCTGGGCTACGCCCAGCGCACGGGCATCAATGGCTTTGCCGGCGGCTGGCTCGGGATCGGAATCGACGAGTACGGAAATTTCTCCAACCCCACCGAAGGGCGCTCGGGCGGCCCCGGGTTCCGGGTCGATTCCGTCGCGGTGCGTGGTTCCGGCTCCGGCACCACCGGCTATGCCTATCATGCCGGTACCAACACCCTGACCCCGCAAGTGGACAACAACGGCGCGGCCGTCCCGCCGCATCACTACCGCATCATCGTCGACCATTCCAATGGCGTGAACGCGATGGTGTCGGTCGAACGTGATACCGGCGCCGGCTATGTCACGCTCGTGGCGCCCTACGATGCCAAGGCCCAGGCGGGCCAAGCCGCGGTGCCGACCGGCTGGCTGCTGTCCTACACCGGCTCCACCGGTGGCTGCAACAACATTCATGAAATCGATAGTCTGCAAGTCTGCGCGACGTCGCAGACGTCGATGACCGGGATTCATCATTTCGACATTACTGTCGGGCCCTCGGCGAGCACCTGTTCGCCACAAAGCGTCACGATAGTGGCCCGGGACATATCGAACAATATATTGACCGGCTACACCGGCACCGTCCAGATCACCACCTCCACCTCACATGGCGACTGGTCGAAAGTAAGCGCCGGTGGCACGCTCACGAACGGCACGGCGGACGACGGCGTCGCGACCTACACCTTTGTTGCCGGTGACAACGGGATTATCACGCTCGGGTTCACTAATACCCACGCGGACGATCTCACGTTCAACGTCACGGATGTCGCCGTGCCGAGCTCGAGCACGACGTCTTCGGTGACCACCAGCTTTCGTGATAGCGCCTTTGTCATTACGCCGGATACGATTCAGATCGCCGGGCGCAATCAGAACATGACGGTGGCTCTCTACACCAAGGTCGGTGGCAGTTGTACCCCCGACACCAACTATACCGGCGCCCGGACTCTGGACGCTTGGCTCACGCTCGATCCGAGCCATCCCGCCGGCGCCACCGTGCCCACGATCGGTGCCCTGACCCTGCCGACCTCAGCGCCGGCCTCGAACCCGGCGTCGAACAACCTCACGCTGACTTTCACTGCGGGTGTTGCGAGCTTCGCTTTGGCCACCACCGACGTCGGCCGGTACGTTCTCAATATGCGCGACGATACGCGCACCTACGCCACGGCGGTGGACCTCGGCGGCGCCAGCAGCAGCATCACCACGCGCCCGTGGTTGCATGTCGCGGTCAGCGGCAATCCCGGCGCCAGTGCTGCTACGGGCACGGTCTTCACCTCGGCCGGCACCGATTTCAGCGCCACCGTGCGCGGCGTGTTGTGGCAGGCCGCCGACGACGCGAACAATGATGGCATTCCCGACAGCGGCGCGAACCTCGTCGACAATACCGCGGCGCCGCGATTCGCCTGGGATACTGTTCTTTCACCCACGATACCGTTTACACCCGCCACTCCCTCCGACGCGCCGGCAGGTACCGGAACGGCCGGCACGCTGACTCGCGGATCCGGGGGCAGTACGGTCACGCAGGCGAGTTTCAGCAGCGGTTCCGCGACCGTCACGGACTGGCGTTACAGTGAGGTCGGCAGCTTCACCCTGCGCGCCACGGCGAGCAACTATCTCAACAGCGGAATCAACGTGGCGACTGACAACGGCGTGGTCGGCCGCTTCACGCCGGCCTATTTCGACGTCGCCCGCATCCACGGCTGCCCCGTGGGCGCGGACCCCCTGTTGTTTACCTATTCCGGTCAGCCGTTTACCGTTACCGCCACCGCGCGCGCCGCGAACAGCGGTGCGGTGACCTTGAACTACGACGGCACGCTCGGCTTTGCCAAGGCCACGACCATTTCGGATGCCGGCAACGCCGCTAATTTCACGAACAACGTTCTCGCGGCCGCCAATTTTTCAGCCGGTACCCGGACCCAGAGCACCGTGACTTACACCTTCCCCGCCAAGGAGACCGCGCCGGCCACGCTGACGCTGCGCGCCGTTGACACGGACAGCGTCAGTTCGGCCGGTCACACCGAAGAGCAAACGCAAATACGCAGCGGGCGCGTGCATATTTACAACGCCTACGGCTCCGAACTCGTGGACCTGCTGGTATCGACGCGAGTGGAGTATTACGAAGACACGACCGTCACCGCGCCCGCAACTATTCCTCCCATCACCGGCTGGATCGCGAATGGTGGCGACAGCTGCAGCAGCGTGGGTCTGAGCGCCCTCAGTAATTTCCAGGGAAATCTCGCATCGGGAGAAACCTGCGTGCAGGACACCGGCAGTCCCGGTGTCAGCGGTCAAGGCTGCGCCGCCGCCGGACCGCTGGCACCGGTGAACGAACGTTACCTCGCCTTGCCTTCAGCGGGCGATTACAACCTTTACCTGAAAGCACCGGGTGCCACCAACGATGGCAGTGTGGACGTGACCGCCAACCTGGCCACGAAAACATGGTTGCGCTACGACTGGAACGGGACGGGCTCAGACGTTGACCCGACGGGCCAGGCCACTTTCGGTCTTTATCGCGGCAGCCCGAAGCATATCTACCTGCGCCAACGCTACAACTGAGCTGTCTCTTCCCTCTCTTGATCCGGGCCTGCCCGCAGAAATAAAGCGGACTTGGGCCGAACCCAAAAACTTCGCGTTTTTCCTAGGTTTTCCCCGATTTTGGACCTGGAAAACCGCATTGACAACAGTGGGTTATTGAACGATTCTTAACTTGAATCTCAGAAAACCTAGCCATTTCGCAAGCTGTCAGGGGTTTTGGCTGTGTTTTTGCATGGCAATGGGAGTGTTTCGGGATAAGGAGAATTCCCCTGTTACCGTTTCTGAAAAAAAGGATGCTCCCCGGTCTGACCGGCGTGGGGCTGCGACCGGATGGTGTTTGTGTGGTGCGCGTCGAGCGCACGACCGGACGCATGCCGTCCGTCACGCTGGTGGATTTCCGTCCCTGGGGTGACCAGGGGCAGGACAAGGTTCTGGCGCGCGTCGCGGCCGATTACGACCTCGCGCGCTCGCGTTGCACCACCATTCTCGATCCGAACGAATACACGCTGTTGCTGACCGAGGCGCCGGACGTGCCACCCGACGAGCTGCGCGCCGCGATCCGCTGGCGCATCAAGGATTTGATCGATTTTCACATCAACGACGCGACGCTGGATGTCTTCGACCTGCCGGGCGAGAAAGCCTCTGGTCGTGCACGCTCGATGTACGCCGTGGCCGCGCGCAGCACCGCCATTCAGAAACGCGTGGATATGATGACCGCGGCCGGCATCAATCTGGATGTCATCGACATTCCGGAGATGGCGCAACGCAACCTGGCTTCGCTGCTGCCGGACGACGCGAAAGGAGTTGTCCTGCTGTCCTTCACACCGGGCGGCGGACTGATCACCATCACCAGGCAGTCTGAAATATACCTGAGCCGCGGCATCGACATCGGGCTCGACATGTTGAAACAGTCGCAGGATACCGCCGGGCTTTTCGACCGGATCGCGCTCGAGGTGCAACGCTCGCTCGATTATTACGACAGCCATTTCCGCCAGGCGCCGATCAACACGGTGGCGCTGGCCCCGATGCCCGTGGAGGTTCCGGGATTGGTGGATTACCTCAAGGCCAACCTCAATGCCAACGTGCTGGTCATGGATTTGACGCAGATCATGCAGTGCGACGTGCAGTTGCCTCCGGCGATGCAGTCGACCTGCCTCGGTGCACTGGGCGCAGCGTTGCGACAGGAGGAGAAGTCGCTGTGAGCCAGCAGATCAACCTTTATCAACCGATTTTCCGCAAGGAGGAGAAAAAATTCTCCACGGTGGCCATGCTCCAGGCGATGGGGCTGGTGGTGGTCGGCGTTGTCGCGCTCTACGCCTACACGTGGTGGCAGATCGGCGCCCTGAAGGATGACCTGAAGCGTGCCGAACAGCAGCATGCCACCGCCGCCAAGCGCCTTGCCGATGCAACGCAGAAATTCGGTCAACGCACGGGACCGAGTTCTCTCGACACCGAAATCACGCGTCTGGAAAGCGAGATCGTCGCCAAGCAGCGCATCCAGGAAATTCTCCGGAGCGGCATCTTCAGCAACACGCGCGGGTTTTCCGATTACTTTGTTTCTTTTGCGCGTCAATACACTCCCGGGGTGTGGCTGACGGGATTCGATATCACCGGCGCGGCAGAGCAGATGACGCTTGCCGGGCGCAGCACGAATCCGGAACTCGTTCCGCGCTACATGCAAAAGCTGTCCGCCGAGAAAACGCTCTCCGGAATCGAATTCCGGGTTTTCCAGATGAATCGGCCGGCAGCCGACGCCAAGGAACCGGACGCGCGTTATGTCGAGTTCCAGGCAAGAACGGGCAATCCGGGCTGACCATGCAAATCGATCACCTGAAAATGCAGTTCAAAGGATTCACCGACCGGATCGACGCCATGTCGCTGCGTGAGCGTGGCCTGATTTTCGTCACGCTTCTCGTGGCCCTGTATTTTGTGGCCGTGAACATGTTGTTTGGGCCGGTCTACACCGAAAAGGACCGGTTGCAGAAACAACTCGACCAGCGGCACGAAGAGACTCGACTGCTGGAGACGCGGGTGCAGAACATTACCGTCGGCGATGCGAGCAGCCCGGAGGAAACCAAGCGCCGGAAAATCGCTTCGCTGCAGGAAAACCTGAAATCAATGGACGTGGCGCTTGATCGCGCGACCGCCGGGTTGGTGCCGCCCAGGGAAATGGCGAAACTGGTCGAGCAGATGCTGGTGAAAAACCACGGCCTGGAAGTGATCAAGATGGAAAGCCTCCCCTCTGCGCCGCTGCTGGAAGCGGGCGCGGAAACCGATGGGAAGGCCAGTGAGTCGATGGTTTACAAGCACGGGATGAGGATAGAGCTCAAAGGTAATTACCTCGATATCCTGCGCTATCTGCGGTCGTTGGAAGGCCTCGAATGGAAGGTTTTCTGGGGACAGGTGACATTGCAGGCTGAAAAATATCCGGTCTCCAGGGTCAGTTTGCTGATCTATACCCTCAGCACTCATCAGGGGTGGATCGGATTATGAAATTCGCTCTTGGCACGAAACTTGATACAAATGGCTACAGGAAAGCCGGCCCATGGTTAATGGCCGGTCGGGCCGCGGTGATGCTGGCCTGTGTGGCGGGGCATGTTGCCGCAAGCCAGGCGAACGATTCGCTGGCCGGACTCGCGGACCCGACGCAACCAGCGTACAGCGGTGCAACGGGCGGAGCTGTAGCGCAAAAACCGGCGGGCCCGATGCTGCAATCGACTTTTATCTCGACGAGCCAGCGTCGCGCCGTGATCAGCGGCAAGACCTATGCAATCGGCGATAAATTTGGCGGCGCCGTGATAACGGAAATTCAACCGTATGAAGTGGTGATGAAGCGGGCAGACAAGGAATCGCACCTGCGTTTATTGCCGAAATTGGCGAAGGAAACCCTGTTCGTGAAAGTTCCGGCGAAAAGCCAAGAAGGCGGGCAAAGATGAGATGGACACATAACATCGGAACGACGACCCGGCGCATGCTGACAGCAGCGCTGGCCATGTTGTTGGCGGGATGTCAGAGTGTTTCTCCCGGCTGGCGCGACTCTGTGATCGCCAGCGTGGACGACAGCCTGTCGCAGGTACGCGTCGACAAGAGCGGCAAAGCGGTTCCGGCGGACGTAAGCCGCGCGTTGTTGCCGCCGATTGAAATCAATCTTCCGCAGGGCGGAGCGGTTCCGCTCGAACCGCGCTTCGACCTCACCGTGCACAACGCGCCGGCACGCCAGGTGTTCATGGGACTGGTGGAGGGCACGCCATACAGCATGATTCTGCCCCAGGATGTGCACGGCACGATTTCGCTGAACCTGAAGGAAGTGAGCGTGCCCGAAGCGCTGAGTGCCATCCGCGATGTCTATGGCTATGAGTACCGTCGCGAGGGTAACCGCTTTTTCATCCTCGGTAACGACATGCAGACGCGGATGTTCCCGGTGAACTATCTCAATCTTTCGCGCAAGGGGCTTTCCGACACCCGGGTGTCGGCGAGCGGTCTGAGCGCGACCGGCGGCACGGCGGGCAGCACGGGTTCGACGAGCTCGGTGTCGTCAAGCAGCGGTGTGCAGATTCAGACGCAGACACAGGCGGATTTCTGGAAAGATTTGAGCACGGCGCTGATGGCCATTGTCGGTTCCGAGGGGGGAAGGAAGGTGATCGTGAATCCCCAAGCGGGAATCGTCGTGGTGCGGGCCATGCCGGATGAGCTGCGTCTGGTCCAGGACTATCTGGGCGTGACCCAGACGAGCATGAACCGCCAGGTGATCCTCGAAGCCAAGATCGTGGAAGTGCAGCTCAAGGACGGGTTTCAGAGCGGCATCAACTGGGCGGGCATCGCGTCGTCCGCGGGCCGCACTTATACCGTCGGCCAGGTCGGCGGCGGCAAGTCGCTCAGCACCACAGGATTGAGCGAGATCGCCGGCAACACCGGTAACCTCAATCCGACCACGGGCACGTTCAGCGCGATCTCCGGAACCAACAGTTCTGCCTTCGGCGGCGTGTTCACGCTGGCGGTGAAATCGCAGAATTTCGCTGCGTTTTTTGAGCTGCTCAAGACGCAGGGCGATTTGAATGTTCTTTCCAGCCCGCGCGTTTCCACCATGAACAACCAGAAAGCGGTGATCAAGGTCGGCACCGATTCCTATTTCGTGACCAAGCAGGACACGACGGCCAGCACGGTCGCGGGCGGGTCGCCCACGGTATCGACCGATCTGTCGCCGTTCTTTTCCGGCATCGCTCTGGACGTGACGCCGCAAATCGACGAGGCCGGCAACATCAATCTGCATATCCATCCCTCGGTGAGCGAGGTGTCGGAGAAGCTGATCACCGTGGCGTCGAACCAGACCATCTCTACGGCGCTCAGCTCGGTACAGGAATCGGACAACATCGTGCGCGCCACCAGCGGCCAGATCATCGTGATCGGCGGCCTGATGAAGGAGGCGAGCACGGACGATAACGCTTCGGTGCCGATCCTGGGAGACATCCCGCTGGTGGGCAACCTCTTCAAGCACAAGAAAGTGACGCGCATCAAACGGGAACTGGTGATCCTGCTCAAGCCGACCAGCATCAATAACGGTCAGGACTGGAGCGACGCGGCCGGCGAGTCGCAGGAGCGCATCCGCAAAATTCGCGTCGGTTCCTGAAACATGACATCCATGGGAAGCAGGTGACAGAAATGTACGGAACGCATTTCGGGCTGCAGGAACTGCCGTTCACCATCACGCCGGACACGAGTTTTTTCTTCGCCCATTCCTCGCATCAGGAGGCGTTGAACACGCTCCTGGTGGCGGCGCGCAGCGGCGAGGGCTTCATGAAGGTGATCGGCGAGGTCGGCACCGGCAAGACCCTGCTGTGCCGCAAGTTCATGAGCTCGCTCGATCACCGCGAGTTCGTCACCGCCTATATTCCCAATCCCTATCTGCAGCCGATGACGCTGCTGCTGGCCGTGGCCGACGAGCTCGGCATCAAGTATCCGCAGCACATCAACCAGCATCAGCTGCTCAAGCTGCTCAACCGCTATCTCATCGACGCTTACGCCGAAGGCAAGCGCGTGCTGGTATGTCTGGACGAGTCGCAGGCGATTCCGCTCGAAACGCTGGAGAGCCTGCGGCTGCTGAGCAACCTGGAAACGGAGCGGCGCAAGCTGCTGCAGGTGGTGCTGTTCGGCCAGCCGGAACTCAACACACGTCTCGACAATCCGTCGATCCGTCAGCTCAAGCAGCGCGTGAGTTTCGCCTGCCAGCTGTCGCCGCTCTCCCTGAGCGAGGTCGAGTTCTATATTTCACACCGGCTGGCGGTGGCGGGTTACCGCGGGCCGCGGCTGTTCGCGCACAAGGTGGTCAAGCAGATTTACCGTGCCAGCAACGGCATTCCGCGGCTGGTCAATATCCTCGCGCACAAATCGCTCATGGCCGCTTTCGGCGAGGGCGCGCGCACCGTCACCGAGCGGCACGTGCGCATGGCGGTGGCGGACACCGAGTCCACGCAGGGCATGTGGACCGTGAAGGCGAAAATACTCAAATACCTCACGGCACTGGTGCCGTTGGCGGTTATCGGTTGCTTTACCCTTGCTAACCTCGCGCTTCACGGCGGCGCATTGATCACAGGCGGTTCCATGTGAGCCTGATCAATAAAATGCTCCAGGATCTGGAGTCGCGCAAGAACGCCCAGGCCGATGCCGCGAGCAAGAAAACCGTTTACGAGGATCTCAAGCCGGTCAAGGCTTCGGCCTTCCGCGCGCCGTCGAGCAAGCGGCTGGGCATGATGGTGCTGGCACTGGCGCTCGTCGGTGGCGGCGCCTATGCCTGGATGCAATGGGGCGAGCAATGGCTGTCGGGTGGGTCGGTGACGGTTAAAACGCATCCGGTCGTGGCGCACAAGGCGCCACCCAAGCCCGCGCCGACGCCGGCTGCCGTCACTCCGGCTCCGGCGACGAAGGAAACACCCGTTGTCCAGGCAGCAGTGACCGCGACGGAAAAACCCAAGGAAACGCCGGCGACCAACGCGCCGATGGCGAACGCCGCCGAGGCTCCCAAGGCCGCGCCGATGACCAACGCCGTTCCCGCGCCGGCACCGGTCGAACCGAAAAATATTTCCGCTCCCGAGCCGAAAGCCGCGCCCATTGCCGGGAACGGTTACTGGACGGTGGCGAAAGGCGAGACGCTTTACAGCATTTCCACCAAGACCGGCATTGATCTCTGGGATCTGTCGAAGTGGAATCGTCTCGGAAGCAATCATGTCATCCATCCCGGTCAGCGCCTGCGCCTGACCCCGCCGGATTCATCCGGCGCGAAGTCCGCTGCATCGTCGGATGGGGATAGCGAGAAGAAGGAGACGACGAAAAAAGCCAAGGTCGCCGTTGCCTCCGTAAAAAAACCGGCCACGAAGAAAATGCTTCCTGAAGCCGCGGCGTCGTCAGGTTCCGGGGAAACCTCCGCGGACAACGGCGTCATGGATAAAAAACTCAAACCGCTCAGCCCGGAAGAACGAGCCGAGAGCGAATACCGTCAGGCGGCGAGTCTGTTGCAGAAGGGACGCGCGGCCGAGGCCGAGAAACGTCTCAGGGCCGCGCTCAATATCAGTCCGGAACACGCTGCGTCGCGCGAGCTGCTTGCCGGACTGGCGCTGCAGAACGGTCGCTGGCACGAGGCGCAACAGATTCTGGAGCAGGGCATCGAGAAGGTGCCGGCGCATTATCCGTTCGCGCTGTTGCTGGCCCGGATCCAGATCGAACACGGCACGGATCAGAAGGCGCTCGCCGTCATGGAAGGCAGCCAGCGAGCCGGTGCCGGCAGCGCGGATTACATGGCGTTCCTCGGGGAACTCTACCGGCGAGTCGGCAACCATGCCGAGGCGATCAAGGCGTACACCGAGGCGATCAAGCTCAATCCGCAGGAAGGTCGTTCATGGGTCGGCATGGGCATCTCGCTCGAGTCCGCGCAGGACTGGAAAGCCGCCGGTGAGGCCTATCAGCGCGCCATCGAAACCGGGTCGCTGGATGACGGCTTGCTGAATTACGCCCGCCAGCGACTGACCGCGGTCAAGAACAAGTAATACTGCGCCGGTAGTCACGCTAGCTCTGTTTGCTGCGCTCGCTATCAATCGTTCAAGCGCGCGCCACCACCCACACCCTCACCTCCACGGCTCCGCTTCGGAGCAGGCTGTCCGCCAGCGCATCGGCCGTGTGTCCACTCGTCATCACGTCGTCCACGATCGCCACGCGCTGGCCGGCAAACGCCGGTCCGGCCGTGAATGCGCCGCGTACGTTCCCGCGCCGCCGATCCCGCGGAAGTTCCGTCTGTGGTGTCGTCGCACGGATGCGCTGCGCGTCTTTCCAGTTGAGCGGCAGCTCCAGCGCGCGCGCCACGAAGCGGGCGATTTCAAGCGACTGGGTGTAGCCGCGTTCGCGCAGGCGCGAGGAGTGCAGCGGCACCGGCACGACCGTGTCGGGAAGCGGATCGTTCAGCGCCTGAAGATAAGCCGCGAGATATTCTCCGAGGAGCCGCGAGAGTTCGAGGCGACCGTGGTATTTGAGATTCTGGATCAGCCTGTCCACCGGTGCGGCATAACGAAATGCCGCGCGCGTGAAGACAAACGCCGGAGGGTCTTTTTGGCACTCGCCGCAAGGCGCGCGATCGGCGCCCATGACGGCGCCATGCGCTGCGCAGCGAGGACAGGCTGCTTCCACGCGCGGCAGCGAACGTTCGCATTCCGGACAGAGATTTTTACCTGCCGGGGCGCGGGCCGCGCACAGCAGACAGCTTGTCGGCCAAAATCCCGGCTGCCATTTCCATATGCTCATGTAAACCTATTACATAATATTATGTTGACTGATACCGACGACCGTCTAAACTGCTGCTATTAAATAAGCCGTGCGAGCGCAGCGAGCAGGGCTGGCGTCAATACGGTAAGACGAGTGAGCGTAACGAGCAAGGCTACAGTTAATACCTCAGACGAGTTTGTCCTATTCACGTCCACATCTGAACTCCATGCTTCGTCACCGATCCCCGCGTCACGCGTTTTCATGAAGATACTCGAACAGGAGCTGGCGCGGCGCCGCGCGCAGCATTTGTATCGCGAACGCCTCGTGCTCGATTCGGCGCCAGGCGTCGAAGTCCGTGTCGATGGAGAAACGCTGCTGTCGTTCTGCAGCAATGATTATCTGGGTCTGGCGAATCACCCGGACGTCGTTGCCGCGTTCCGCGCCGGCGCCGAGCGCTACGGCGTGGGCGCCGGGGCGTCGCATCTCGTGAGCGGTCACAGCCGCGCTCATCATGTCCTGGAAGAGGAATTGGCCGACTTCGTCGGCGCTGAGCGCGCGCTGCTGTTCTCCACCGGCTACATGGCGAATCTCGGCGTGGCCAGCGCGCTCATGGAACGGCACGATGTCATTTTCGAGGACCGCCTCAATCATGCCTCGCTGATCGACGCCGCGCGTCTGACCCGGGCCAAAGTCAGCCGCTATCCCCATGCTGATACCGCGCGGCTCGCGGAAATGCTCGCATGTACTCAAAAACTTGGCATGATCATGACCGACGCTGTTTTCAGCATGGACGGGGACATGGCTCCGTTGGCTGAACTGGTCTGCCTGGCCTCGAAACACGGCATGCGGCTGCTGGCCGACGACGCCCACGGCATCGGCGTGCTGGGAAAAAACGGGCGGGGATCATTCGAGCACCTGGGAATGACGCCGGCCCCGCCGACGATACTCATGGCCACTCTGGGCAAGGCGTTCGGCGTTTTCGGCGCCTTCGTGGCCGGCGAAGCGGCGTTGATCGAGACCCTGATCCAGCGGGCGCGTACTTATATATATACCACCGCCTTGCCCCCGGCCGTGGCCGAGGCCACCCGCGCCAGTCTCCGGATCGTGCGCGCCGAGAGCTGGCGGCGCGAGCGCCTGCGCGCACTGGTGGCAAGGTTCCGCGCCGGGGCGGAGAAACTCGGCCTGGTCCTGATGGATTCAGCGACGCCGATTCAGCCGGTGATTTTCGGTGCATCGGAAAAAGCGCTGGAAGCCAGCCGCCGGCTGCGCGAACACGGCATCCTGGTGCCCGCGATCCGTCCGCCCACGGTGCCGGAAGGTTCGGCGCGCCTGCGCGTCACTTTTTCCGCGGTGCATCAGGAGGCGCAGGTGGACCGGCTGCTCGAGGCGCTGGCCACGGCGAAAACGGCATGACTCTATATTATGAGCAACATGGCCGCGGGCCCGACGTGGTGCTGGTGCACGGGTGGGGGCTGCACGGCGGCATCTGGAGCGATGTCGCGCGTGAACTGTCGGCGCGGTACCGGGTGACGGTGCCCGATCTGCCCGGTCACGGACGCTCGCGCGATTTTCAACCGCAAGAATTCACGCCGGAAGGCTTGGCCGGGGAAGTGCAACGCGTGCTTCCCGGCCCGGCGGTCTGGATCGGGTGGTCGATGGGAGGATTCGTGACCCTGGCCGCGGCGCAACGCGCACCACAAACAGTGACAAAGCTGGTGCTGGTCGGCGCCACGCCGAAATACGTCCAGTCGCCGGACTGGCCGCATGCCATGTCGCCCACGGTGCTGGATCAGTTCGCGCTCAATCTCGAGCAGGATTATGTCGCCACGCTCGAGCGTTTCCTGAGCCTGCAAATGGCTGCCGGCGAGGACCGCAGCGTGCTGCGGCGCCTGCGCGACGAGATGTTCCGGCACGGCCACCCGCCTGCCGAAGCGCTGCACGAAGGTCTGCGACTGCTCAAGCAGGAGGACCGTCGCGCCGCGCTTCCCGGCATAGCGGTGCCGACACTGGTCGTGCACGGCGAACGCGACCGCATCACGCCGGTCGGCGCGGCGCGATTCCTGGCCGCGCAAATGCCGCAAGCGCAGCTGGAGCTGGTGCCCGCGGCCGGGCATGCGCCGTTTCTTTCGCACGACGCGTATTTCCTCGACAAGCTGAAGAGCTTCCTGCATGGCTGAGTTGCCGCCGCTCGACAAGCGCCGCATACGCGAGTCTTTCGGACACGCCGCGGATACCTACGACGCGGTGGCGGTGCTGCAGCGTGAAATCGCCGACCGCCTGCTGGCGCGGTTGGAAGTGGTGCGGCTCGAACCGCAGTGGATTCTCGACATCGGTTGCGGAACGGGTTACGACGTCAGGGAGCTCGCGCGGCGTTATCCCCGCGCGCGCGTGCTGGGTCTCGACATCGTCGAAATCATGGCGCACCGCGCGCGTCGTAAATCCGGCCTGTGGCGCCGACTGACCGGCCGTTGTGCGTTTGCCTGTGGCGACGCCGAACGACTGCCGTTCGCGCCGGCTTCCGTCGACATGATCGTCTCCAATCTTGCCTTGCAATGGTGCGACCCGCGGACGGTGTTCGCCGAGGCGCGGCGCGTGCTGCGTCCCGGAGGTTTGCTGATGTTCACCACCTTCGGGCCGGATACGCTGCGCGAGCTGCGCGACGCCTGGCGCGCGGCCGACGACGCGCCGCACGTGCATGACTTCATCGACATGCACGATCTCGGCGACATGCTGATGCACGCCGGGTTTGCCGATCCGGTCATGGACATGGAATCGTTCACGCTGACTTACGACAGCGTGCGGGACGTGATGCGCGATATCAAGCAGCTTGGCGCTCATAACGTGGCGCGCAACCGCGCGCGCGGGCTGACCGGCAAAGCGCGATTTGCGCGCGTCCGCGCGGCCTACGAGGCGCTCGCGCACGACGGAAAAATTCCCGCGACCTACGAGGCGGTATACGGCCACGCCTGGACGCCGGAAACCGAGCCGGCGCGCGAGGGCGTGGCGGTGGTGCCGGTCGCTCGCATCCGGCGGAAATCGTCATGAACGGCGGCTGGCCCCGTACCTCGGTCGCTTTGTCAGGGCGCGAGATTCGGACAAGGGAGAAGACAATATGATGCAATCCGAGGTACGGGGCTGGTTCATCACCGGAACCGATACCGGCGTCGGCAAGACCCGGGTTTCGTGTCTGCTGCTCGAAGCGCTGGCGCGCGAGGGCAAACCTGCCGTGGGCATGAAGCCGGTGGCGAGCGGCTGTCGCGTCACCGCCGCCGGACCGCGCAGCGAGGATGCCGAAATGCTGCTTGCCGCGAGCGATGTTGTCGTCGATTACGCCGACGTCAATCCCTATGCATTCGTCCCGGCGATTGCGCCGCTTCTTGCTGCGCATGAAACCGGCGTCGACATCCGGCTGGAAAAAATTCTCGAAAGCTTCCAGCGTCTGCAGCGGGCGGCTCCGTGGATCGTGGTCGAAGGTGTGGGCGGGTGGAAAGTACCGCTCAGCGAAGGCGTGACGACGGCGGATGTGGCGCGCGCCCTGCGTTTGCCGGTGATTCTCGTCGTCGGTCTGCGCCTGGGTTGTCTCAATCACGCGCTGCTGACGGCGGCGGCCGTCGAACGTGACGGCATGACGCTCGCCGGGTGGATCGCGAACCAGATCGATCCGGCCATGACGCACGCGGAAGAGAATGTCGTCGCGTTGAGGGAAAGAATCGAGGCGCCGCTGTTGGCACGATTCCCGTATCGGAATGCGGATGATCGAGGCGCGCCGCCGCCGGCGTTCGAACATGAAACGATAATGCATCTCACTTCTATGCCAGGACGAATATGACTGACTGAATCGGTCGGTTGAGTCGTGGCGGGCGCTGCTGAATCGCCTGAAAAACACCTGTTTTTTGCTTGATTCACGTATTGCGGCGATTTGACGCATGTGATAATTTGCGCGCGCCAAAATGGCTTGATCCAGATCAATGATCTGGATCAAGCGGTGAAATCCGGATTATTTGCGGCGGGCGTGGGTAAGGATGGATGCGCGCTATACGCCTGAAAAAGATACCGGCGAGGGCCAGAGTCTTCTCATACGCCCGAACCGATCACTTTCCCTCCGTGGGATGGCGATGATGTTCGCGGGGCTGACCGTCTTCGCCCTTATCGTCAGCGTGGGTTTCTGGCTGGCGGGCGCCTGGTTGGTGTTGCCGTTCGCTGGCCTCGAGCTCGTGGTGGTGGGCGCGGCGCTGTACCGGCTGGTTCGTCACCGCGACGATCATGAGCGGGTCGCGATCGACCGGGACCGCATCACGATCGTCCGGCGTCGCGGCGGCCATGAGCGGCACGATCAGTTTCAGCGCTACTGGGTGAAAGTAAACCTGGAGCGGAGGCGGGGATGGTATCCCTCGCGGTTGCTGGTGGGTTCACACGGATGTTGGGTGGAAGTCGGCGCCGACGTCAACGAAGAAGAACGCGAATTACTGGCGGTGCGACTGCGCAAAATCCTGCGCCGGCCGGCCGGGAACGAATGAGCGGTTTGAAAGATTTCGATATTCAGCTACGGGAGATTGGCATGTTCATAAGACATATAAGGCGGTTTTCAGGCATCGTATCCCGCCTGATCCTGGGTCTGGGTCTGTGGTTGTCGGCCCCGGCGGTGTTCGCGGAATACGCGTTGAATTTCCAGAAACCCGTTACCCCCGTCGCCCACAGGATTCTCGAGCTGCATAACATGATCCTGCTGATCTGCGTGATCATATTCGTGCTCGTGTTCAGCGTGATGTTTTATTCGATCTTCGCCCACCGCAAGAGCCGCGGCTACAAGCCGGCCAAATTTCACGACAACGCCACCCTCGAGGTCGTCTGGACCGTCATTCCGTTTCTGATCCTGGTGAGCATGGCCATCCCGTCCACCGCGACGCTGCTTGAAATGGACGACACCAGCAAGTCCGATCTGACCGTCAAGATTACCGGCTATCAGTGGAAGTGGAAATACGATTATCCCGATCAGGACGTGAGTTTCTTCAGCACGCTCGCGACGCCGCGCGACCAGATCGAAAACAAGGCCGCCAAGGGTCAGCACTACCTGCTGGAAGTGGACAACCCGATCGTGGTACCGGTCGGCAAGAAAGTCCGTTTCCTCATTACCGCCAATGACGTGATTCACTCGTGGTGGGTGCCGCAGCTCGGCATCAAGAAAGACGCCATTCCCGGCTTCATCAATGAATTCTGGACCCGCGCCGACGAAGTCGGCAGCTTCCGCGGACAATGCGCGGAGCTGTGCGGCAAGGACCACGGTTTCATGCCCATCGTCGTCAGCGCCGTAAGCCCGGAAGACTTCACCAAGTGGGTCGCCATGCAGAAGGACAAGGCCGCTGCCGAGTCCGCGAGCGGTGCCAAGACCTGGAGCAAGGACGAGCTGATCGAGAAGGGCAAGAAGGCCTATGCCACCACCTGCGCCGCCTGTCACGGTGCCGAAGGCAAAGGTATCCCGGGCGTGTTCCCGGCGCTCGAGGGCAGCAAGATCGCCACCGGCCCGGTGGACGAGCACATCAAGACGGTGCTGCACGGCCGCGCCACCGGCAAGTTCGGTGCCCAGATGCCGGCGTTCGCGGCGCAGCTGAGCGACGCGGACGTGGCGGCCATCGTCACCTTCGAACGCAACGCCCTCGGCAACAAGGCCGGCGACGTCGTGCAGCCGTCCCAGGTCAAGGCCCTGCGCAAGTAACGAACCGGATTCCGACAGGAGATACCAAAAATGTCAGTTGATCATCACGCAGAACATCCCACCGGCATTTCCCGCTGGTTGTTCACCACCAACCACAAGGACATCGGCACCCTGTATCTGGTGTTCTCCTTCATCATGGCCATCGTCGGCGGCATCATGTCGCTGGTGATCCGCTCCGAACTGTGGCAACCGGGCCTGCAGCTGGTGGAGCCGAACTTCTTCAACCAGATGACCACCGTGCACGCGCTGGTCATGATCTTCGGTTTCGCCATGCCGGCGTTCGTGGGCCTGGCCAACTGGATGATCCCGATGATGATCGGCGCGCCCGACATGGCGCTGCCGCGCATGAACAACTGGTCGTTCTGGATCCTGCCGTTCGCCGCGACGCTGCTGATCATGTCGCTATTCATGCCGGGCGGCGGCCCATCCGGTGGCTGGACGATCTATCCGCCGCTGTCGGTGCAGGGTGGCATCGGCGTCGACTTCACGCTGCTGGCCATCCACATGCTCGGCATTTCCTCGATTCTCGGCTCGATCAACATCATCGCCACGGTGCTCAACATGCGCGCGCCGGGCATGACGCTGATGAAAATGCCGATGTTCGCGTGGACCTGGCTCATCACCGCGTTCCTGCTGATCGCCGCCATGCCGGTGCTGGCCGGCGCGGTGACCATGCTCATCACCGACCGCCACTTCGGCACGCACTTCTTCGACGCCGCCGGTGGCGGCGACCCGGTGCTGTTCCAGCACGTGTTCTGGTTCTTCGGCCATCCCGAGGTATACATCCTGGTGCTGCCGGCGTTCGGCGTGTTCTCGCAGATCATCCCGACGTTCTCGCGCAAGCCGCTGTTCGGCTACGCCTCGATGGTCTACGCCACGGCCTCGATCGCGTTCCTGTCGTTCATTGTCTGGGCGCATCACATGTACACGGTCGGCATGCCCATGGCCGGCGAACTGTTCTTCATGTACTCGACGATGCTGATCGCGGTGCCAACCGGCGTGAAGATCTTCAACTGGGTGTCCACGATGTGGCGCGGCTCGATGACCTTCGAGACCCCGATGCTGTGGGCGCTCGGTGGCGTGTTCACGTTCGCCGTCGGCGGCTTCTCCGGACTGATGCTGGCGATCACGCCGGCCGACTTCCAGTACCAGGACACCTATTTCGTCGTGGCCCACTTCCACTACGTGATTTTCGGCGCCACGATCTACGGCCTGTTCGCCGCGATCTATTACTGGCTGCCGAAGTGGACCGGGCACCTGTACAACGAGACCCTCGGCAAGTGGCACTTCTGGCTCACCACCATCGGTATCAACCTGACGTTCTTCCCGCAGCACTTCCTCGGGCTGGCCGGCATGCCGCGGCGCATCCCCGACTACGCGTTGCAATTCACCGAGTTCAACCAGTGGTCCACGGTCGGCGCGTTCTTCACGATCGCCTCGCAGCTGATCTTCTTCTTTATCGCGATCCGGGCCATGAAGGGCGGCGCCAAGGCGACCGACCAGGTCTGGGAAGGCGCGGACGGTCTGGAGTGGACGCTGTCTTCGCCGCCGCCGTACCACAGCTTCGCCGTGGCGCCCAAGGTCAAGTAAGGCGTATCCGCAACCACGATGACCGACGCCATGCACGACGGAAACAGGCAGCCGCAGGACGTCCGGACGACGGCTAACCGCCGGCTGGCGCTGAAACTCGCCGCGGTGACGCTGGCGATGTTCGGCTTCGGTTATGCGCTGTCGCCGATGTACGATGTGATGTGCAAGGCCCTGGGGATCAATGGCAAGACCGGCCGTACCGACGCGCAGACTGTGGCGGCACAGCCCGTCGACCTGACCCGCACGGTCACCGTCGAGTTCACCGGGCTCGCCACCAGTGGGCTGCCGTGGGAGTTCAAGCCGCTGGTAAGAAAACTGGAACTGCATCCGGGCGAGACCCGCGAAGTGAAATACCTGGTCCGCAACCTGGCCAAGGAGGAGATCACCGGCCAGGCCATTCCCAGCGTCACGCCCGGCGAAACGGCGCCGCACTTCAAGAAGATCGAATGCTTCTGCTTCACGCGCCAGACCCTGAAGCCGGGCGAGACGCGCGAGATGCCGGTGCGTTTCGTCGTCGACGCCGGGCTGGACAAGGACGTGCAGACCATCACCCTGTCGTATTCGTTCTTCAACATCGACAAGGTGTCGGCAGAGAAATACGGCGGAACCTCCCTGGCGCAGGCCGGCGAGCACGACGCGCACCACGACCACGCCCATCCGGCGCCCGGCGGCTGAGCGAGACAAAACGATTCTATAAATGAGAAAGAGGATATAAGCATGTCCACTGCCAATTCCAATTACTACCTGCCCAATCCGAGCGCCTGGCCGATCATCACTTCGGCCGGACTGTTCTCGCTGGCGCTGGGCTTCATCCTGCTGATGAACAACATCCAGGCGGGTCCCTGGTTCATGCTCACCGGCGCCGCGATCATCGTGTACATGATGATCCGCTGGTTCGGCCAGGTGATCGGCGAGAGCGAGAGCGGCACCTACAACGCCCAGGTGGATCGCTCGTTCCGCTGGGGCATGGCGTGGTTCATCTTCTCCGAGGTCATGTTCTTCGCCGCCTTCTTCGGCGCGTTGTTCTACGTGCGCCAGTTCGCGGTGCAGTGGCTCGGCGCCGACGATCTGCTCTGGCCCGGTTACGATGGAACCTGGCCGACCGCCGGCCCGAAGGGTCTGGTTCCGGTTCCCGCGGGCACGATCCCGGGCGCGAACCAGTTCTCGCCCATGGGCGCATGGGGCATTCCCGCGATCAACACGCTGATCCTGCTGACCTCGGGCGCGACCGTGACCTGGGCCCACTGGGGCCTGCTCAAGGACAACCGCGCCCAGCTCATCACCGGCCTGTTCCTGACCGTCGCCCTGGGCATGACCTTCATCGCGTTGCAGGCTTTCGAATACGTCCACGCCTACACCGAGCTGGGTCTGACGCTCAAGACCGGTGTGTACGGCGCCACCTTCTTCATGCTTACCGGTTTCCACGGCTTCCACGTGACCATGGGCACGATCATGCTGATGGTGATTCTCGGGCGCGCGATCGCGGGTCACTTCCGCTCGGATCATCACTTCGGTTTCGAGGCTGTGGCCTGGTACTGGCACTTCGTGGACGTGGTCTGGCTCGGCCTGTTCATCTTCGTGTACTGGCTCTGACGCGTCATCACGCACCGTAACAAAAAAGGCGCTGCCGGATGGCAGCGCCTTTTTTCATGGAACAGGATCGAATCAAGAAATCCTGCAAATCCTGTCTATTCGGATTTTCAGCGGAACAGGTGCAGTCCTCCGGGCGGGATGACGCCGAAATGAAATCCGGCCATCAGCATCACGAACAGCGTGAGCGACAGCCCGATGCGCCAAGTCAGCGCCTGCGCCGTGCGTTTTCCGCGCCCCTTGTCCTTGAACAGGAACACGAGAGCCGAAAACAGGCTGGCCAGGATGAGCAACAGCATCACGATAACCACGATCTTGATGAACATCGGGAATTCCGGGGAAATGACCGAAGCTGCATTATAATGCATGCCGTCATGAATTTCCCCGGCGATCCGGTTCACGCATGAGTTTCCCGCACCAATTCCGGCCGGGATGGGCCCCGAGCCTGGCGGTGGCGGTGCTGCTGCCGCTGTTTCTGTACATGGCCTGGTGGCAGCTGCAGCGCGCCGAGGAAAAACGCGAGTTGCAGGCGGAATACGACGCGCGCGCCGTCGGCCCGACGGTCAAGGTCGAGGCGCGCGTGCAGCGACCCGAGGAACTGCAGTTCTACCGGGTCGTCGCCCGGGGTTATTACGAGACGTCGTACCAGGTGCTGGTGGACAACCGCGTGCATCAGGGGCAGGTCGGTTACGAGGTGGTCACGCCGCTGCGGCTGCCGGACAGCGACGTACGGCTGCTGGTGAATCGCGGCTGGGTGCCGCTCGGCGAGGACCGCGGTCACCCGCCGGCGATCGATCCGCCCAAGGGCCTGCAGGAAATCGCCGGCATCGCCACGGTGCCGGCGGAGAAGCCGTTCACGCTGGGCAAACCGGAGCCGCTCGATCGCGGCTGGCAGCTGGTATGGCAGCACCTGGACATGGCGCGTTACCGCGCGGCGGTGCCGTTCCCGGTGCAGCCGGTGGTGGTGCTGCTCGATCCGGAAAGTCCCGCCGGCGGTTTCGCGCGCGGCTGGAGCCGGCTCGACGCCGGCATCGCGGTGCACAAGGGGTACGCCTTCCAGTGGTTCATGATGGCCGGCGCGCTCGTCGCGGTTTATATTTTCGTGGGCCTGCGCCGGCGACGCGCGGACGATGAGGAGGAACGCAAGTCATGAAGGAACCGGTCAATCCGTCGCGCTCGCGCCGCCGCGTGCTGCTGATCGCGGCGTTGTTCGCGCTGCCCGTGATCGTCTCGTACGCGCTGTATCTCGGCGGCTGGCGTCCGGCCTCGACCGGCAATCACGGCGAGCTGGTGCAGCCGGCGCGGCCGCTCGCCGACGCTGCGGTCGTTCTTTTAGACGGCAAGCCGATGCGCTTCAGCGAGCTGCGCGGCAAGTGGACGCTGGTGACGTTCAGCTCCGCGGAATGCCTGAAACCCTGCGAGCGCAATCTCACCAACATGCGCCAGGTGATCGCCGCGCAGGGCAAGGACGCCGAACGGGTGCAAAGCGTGCTGGTGGTCACCGATGGCAAGGCACTCGACTGGTTGCGTTACGCCGTCAAGGATTATCCCGGCATGCGCGTCATCACCGGGCCGGCGGATTCGGTCGCCGCGCTGGCGCGCGAGTTCACGCTGCCCGCCGGCAATCCGCTCGACAATCTGAACCGCGTGTATCTGGTGGACCCGCTCGGCAACCTGATGATGAGCTACCCGGCCGACGCCGATCCGAGCGGCATGCGCAAGGACCTGGCGCGGCTGCTGCGGGTGTCGCAGATCGGCTGAGCGCGGCCCCGCCGGCGCGGCCATTTTCTGAGAAAACCCCTTGATTCAAGCCATGAACTGACTTGATCTTATACATACCATGTTTGGCAACGATTGCGTAGAATACCGCGCCCAATGGAACCTGTAAGCAAAACGCATCCGCCCGTCGTCGAGGCGAACCCGCGCCGGTTCGCGAGCTTGGCTCGGGAATACTACGAGCTGACCAAGCCGCGCGTGGTGTCGCTCATCATTTTCACCGCCGTGGTCGGCATGTTCCTGTCCACGCCGGGAGCGATGCCGCTGTCGGCCTTGCTGCTCGGCACGCTCGGCATCGCGCTCGCTTCCGCTTCGGCGGCGGCGATCAACCAGATTCTCGACCAGCATTTCGACAGGGGCATGCTGCGCACCAGCCGCCGGCCGCTGCCCACGGGCACGCTCACCACGCGCGAGGCGTTGCTGTTCGCGCTCATCATCGGCGTGGCCTCGATGGTGATCCTGGTGCTGTGGGTCAACATGCTCACCGCCGTGCTTACGTTCATTTCGCTCATCGGCTACTCGATCATTTACACCGTGTATCTCAAGCACGCCACGCCGCAGAACATCGTCATCGGCGGCGCCGCCGGCGCCGCGCCGCCGGTGCTTGGCTGGACCGCGATCACCGGCCAGGTCGCGCCGGACGCGCTGTTGCTGTTCCTGATCATCTTCCTGTGGACGCCGCCGCATTTCTGGTCGTTGGCGCTGTACCGCGAAAAGGAATACGCCAAGGTCGGCATACCCATGCTGCCCGTCACCCACGGGCGCGAGTTCACCCAGCTGCAGATCCTGCTGTACACGGTGCTGCTGGTGGCGGTGACGATCATGCCGTTCGCCACGCACATGAGCGGCTGGCTGTATTTCGCCGGCGCGCTCGTCCTCAACGCGGGTTTCCTGTACTACGCCGTGCGGCTGTACCGGAATTACAGCGACGAACTGGCGCGCAAGACCTTCCGTTACTCGATCAATTATCTCGCACTGCTGTTCGCGCTGCTGCTCGTCGATCACTACCGCGTTTATATCCGCGAGGCGCTTCAGTCCGCGCTGTATTGATGTTGTCACCCAGCCGTTTCTCCAAATTTTTTCTGCTGCTGGTGTTGTTCGTCGCGGCCTGCTCGCCACCCGCGCCGACGTTCAAATCCACTGACATCAGCGGCGTGGACTGGGGCAGCGGCGATTTCGAGCTGACCGCGCATACCGGCCAGCGCATGAAGGCCGCGGATTTCCGGGGCAAGGTCACGGTCATGTTCTTCGGCTTCACCCACTGTCCGGACGTCTGCCCGCCGACCATGGCGAAACTCGCCGTGCTCATGCAGCGGCTCGGCGACGACGCCAAGCGCGTGCAGGTGTTGTTCGTCACCGTCGATCCGAAAAACGACACGGTCAAGCAGCTCGCCGGTTTTGTCCCGCAGTTCAACCCGTCCTTCATCGGCCTGACCGGCAGCGACAAGGAAATCGCCGCGGTCGCGGCCGAATACAAGGTCGCTTACGGCCCAAACCCCAAGAACTCTGCACTCGTCGATCATTCCACCGGCATGCTTATTAAGGATGCCAGGGGGAAGTTACGGTTGCTGGTGAAGAATGACGTGCCGGTGGAGGATTTGGAGCATGATGTGAGGGTGCTGTTGAAAGAGAAGAATTAAATTCCGTCGTCGTTATTCTTTAATGTAGGGTGGGTTAGGCGATTTTTGCCGTAACCCACCGAACAAACAGCTGTCATCTCCGCGAAGGCGGGACCCAGGATGTAAATGGTCAAAAGCCGCCGAAAGGCGGCTTTTCATTTTGTGTCGCCTACGGCGACGCATACTGGTGGGTGGCTGACCCACGGCAGGTGACTTTTCTTTGCACGGACAAAGAAAAGTTACCAAAAGAAATCCGCCCCGGAGCCGCCGACTGCTCCCTTCGCTTCTCGCCCGAGCGGGCGCTCGCCAACTCGTCGGCCGCACAATACGCGGCTCGACTCAGACAGGGGCTCGCTTGAATCCCCCCCCGCTCGGGCTGCGAGGCTCGGCGGCGGCTACGGGGATTGGAAAACACCTCCGCGCGAAGGCGGGAGATGGGTTGCTCCAGCCCCGTGTCGCAAGCCGAGCACCGCCACGAAGCCGGGAGTTTTCGCGAGACTCCTGATCGAGCCCGAGGCGCGTTGTTCAGCGCCCGGCGAGTTAG
>JACQER010000016.1 GCA_016200465.1 Gammaproteobacteria bacterium
CGCGAGCATCTGATTGATCTCGCGTACCTTGCCGGGGTTGCTGCTCGCAAGGACGAGGGTCTTGCTCACGTTAATCCGAGCGCTTTCTTTTGATGGTCGATGAGGTTGCGGATGCCGGCTTGCGCGAGCTTGGTCATCGCCAGCATTTCCTCGAGGCTGAAGGTCTGGCTTTCGGCGGTTCCCTGGATTTCGATGAAGCCACCGGCGTCGTCCATCACGAAGTTCATGTCGGTGCCGGCGTTGGAGTCCTCGGCGTAGTCGAGGTCCAGCACCGTCTCGCCGCCGAAAATGCCGGTGGAGACGGAGGCGACCAGATGGCGCAGGGGATCGTTGGTGATCAGTCCGCGTTTGCGCACGTGGTTGATGGCGTCCACCAGCGCGACACAACCGCCGGTGATGGAAGCGGTGCGAGTGCCGCCGTCGGCCTGGATCACGTCGCAGTCGATGGTGAACGTGCGCTCGCCCAGCTGCTTCATGTTCACCGCCGAACGCAGCGCGCGCCCGATCAGGCGCTGGATTTCCATGGTGCGCCCGCCTTGTTTGCCCGAGGCGGCCTCGCGGTTCATGCGGTTGCCGGTCGAACGCGGGAGCATGCCATACTCGGCCGTGACCCAGCCTTGGCCCTTGCCCTTGAGGAAGTTCGGCACTTTTTCCTCGACGCTCACGTTGCAGATCACGCGCGTCTCGCCGAACTCGATCAGCACCGAGCCCTCGGCGTGCTTGGTGTAATTCCGGGTGATCCGGATGTCGCGTAACTGATCGGGCTTACGTCCGCTGGGTCGCATGGGTTATCCGCTTCGGGAGTGGAAAGACGCGGCGGAGTTTAGCAGGTTCAGACCTTGGGCTCGAACTTCTTGAGGAAGTCCTCGATCTCCTGAATGCGGCTCTCGAGCGGTTTCTTGCGGTCGTCGTCGGTGACTTCCGCGGGCGCGCTGGATTTTCTCGGCGGCAGTCTGGTCACGTGCGGCAGGTGGTGCCGCGCCTCGTCGCGCAGCATCGCCTCGTTGATCTGCGCCGCCGCGTTGCCCTGCAGCGGCGGATTCTTGGTGATCGCGTCCTCCCAGCGCAGGCACACGGCGCTGACGTTGTCGCATCCGTGGCGTTTTTTTCTCACCGCCGAATACAGCATCTCTTCGACCGCCTCGTCCAGCGCCTTGGCCCCCATGTAACGTTCGATCTCCTCGGGCGCGAGCGCCTCCCACAGGCCGTCTGTGCAGGCGAGCAGCACGTCGCCGGGCTGCAGCAGCGTTTCCTCGCTCATGCTGATGGTGGGCTTGGTGGCGGCGCCGAGGCAGTTGAGCAGGTGGCTCTTCTGCGGATGTTCGAGCATTTCCTTTTCGGTGAGCAGCCCGCCCTGGTGCAGTTCCTCGATGGTGGTGTGATCCTGGGTGCGCAGCAGGAAGCGGTTCTGGCGGAACAGGTACAGGCGGCTGTCGCCGACATGCGCCCAGTAGGCGTAGCCGTTCTGCACCAGGCAGGCGACGCAGGTGGTGCGCGGTTCGATCGGCGGCTGGCTGTCCTGGCCGCGCGCGACGATGGCGTGGTGCGCCTGGAGAATGCCGAGCGCGAGGAACACCGACGGGCGCTGCACCACCGGGTGGCGCAGCGTCTGGAACGAATGCAGCAGCGTCTGCACCAGGATTTCCGCGGCGATGTCGCCGCCGCGGTGTCCGCCGAGGCCGTCGGCCACGGCCATGAGCACGGCGTTGTCGCGCTCGGCGTAGCCGATCCGGTCTTCGTTGACGCGCCGCGCGCCGCGCAGCGTGAACTGGGTGATCGAGTATTTCATCGCGTCAATGGCGTCCGCGCAGGAATTTCCAGGTCAGGCGCTCGAGGAAGGATTCCGGTGCCGGCTCCGGTACCGCCGCCGGTTCCCGCTTCATGAAATCGAGCAGGTCGTCCACCTTCTGCGGGCGCTGCAGCTGGTCCATCTGCAGGCACCAGTCCACGGCCTCGAGCAACTGGCGCGAATAACGCCGCGCGAACTGGCGCGTGGCCGGCTTGTATTTGTCCTTCTCGGCGCGCTTGATCGCCGGCGGCGGGGCCTTGCCGCACATGCAGGCGTACATGGTGGCGCCGAGGGCGTAGAGGTCGGTCCACGGGCCGATGTGCCCGCGCGTGTGCTGCTCGATCGGCGCGAAGCCGCGCGTCAGCGTGTGCGGAGCCCGGCTGCGCTCGTCCACAAACGGCGACTGCGCCGCGCCGAAGTCGAGCAGCAGCGGCGAGCCGCCCGGCCGCAGATAGACATTCGCCGGCTTGATGTCGAGATGCAGCAGGCGTTGGCCGTGCAACTCGCGCAATCCCTCGAGCAGTTGCGGAAACACCGTGCGGATGAATTTTTCGCTCAGGCGTCCGTCGTGGCGCTTGATGTACCAGCGCAGGTCCTTGCCCTGCTCGTAGTTCATCACCATGTAAACGGTGTTGTTCTCGCGGAAGAAGTCGGTGACGCGCACGATGTTCGGATGGTTGATCCGGGCGAGCGCGTTGGCTTCGTCGAGGAAGCGCTTCATGCCGGTGTTGAAGGTCGGCGCGGTTTCGACCGACAGGCTTTCGACGGTCTCGCCGTCACGTCGCGTCGCCTGCTGGCCGGGGAGATATTCCTTGATCACCACCAACTGTTCGGTGCGGGTGTCGCGCGCCAGATAGACAATGCTGAAGCCGCCACCGCCAAGCGTCTTGGAGATGCGGTACTGGTGCAGCTGGTAGCCCGGGGGCAGGGCGTCAGTGATGGTCATGACATCCGGTTCGTGTTGGCCGGGGCTCGGTTCGCGCACGGCGTTTCCATCTTTGATTATATATGGCCGAAACCGCGTGCCGGGGCGGCGGTTTCCGCCGCCGGGATTTGCTCCCGGCAAACCCGCGGTTTAGGACGTTCTGTTCATGGTTTTCGTCCCACGTAATATAAGACGCGTTATCAAAATCAGAGGTTTAAGGTTTTATGCCCGTTGGTGATTTTGAATTATTCAGAACGTCCTTTACCATCCGCGCAGCCCATGAACCGCGCCAAATCCCCGTCCTCGACCGCCAGCATGACCGCCTTCGCCCGTCGCGAGGCCGCTACGCCGTGGGGCGCGCTGACCTGGGAACTGCGTTCGGTCAACCACCGCTACCTCGAGATCGCCCTGCGCCTGCCGGAAGAACTGCGCGCGCTCGAACCGCGCGTGCGCGAGTTGATCAACACGCGCCTGGCGCGCGGCAAGGTGGACGGTACGCTGCGCTTCCAGCCGGGCGAGGCGGCGGCGGGCGCGATCGAAACCAACGAGGACCAGGTGCAGCGCCTGCTGGCGGCCGCCGACCGTCTGCGCAGTCATACGCCGGATGTCACATCGCTGCGCGCCATCGACATCCTGCGTTGGCCGGGCGTGCTCAAGGCCCAGCCGCTCGACCTCGACAGCCTCGGTGCCGCGGCGCTCGAGGCGCTCAACGCCACGCTCGACGAGCTGGCGGCGACGCGGATCCGCGAGGGCGCGCGTGAGGCGGTGCGGATATTTCGTGAACGCCTGGAGACGCGCCTGAAAGAAATCAAACAGCAGCTCGACCCGGCGCGCCTGGAGCAGGAGATCGTGCTGTTCGCGCAGAAGTCCGACGTCACCGAGGAGATCGACCGGCTCACCGCGCACTTCGCCGAAATCCGCCGCGTGTTCGGCCAAGCCGGTCCCGCTGGCCGGCGCCTCGACTTCCTGATGCAGGAACTCAACCGCGAAGCCAACACCCTGTCGTCCAAATCCACCGACACGCGCCTGACCAACGTCGCGGTGGAGCTCAAGGTGCTGATCGAGCAGATGCGCGAGCAAGTCCAGAACATCGAATAGTTTCCGTTTTCAAATGTAGGGTGGGCATTGCCCACCAACAAAAATATGTCGAACTATCGCAGGACGCGAACAACAGGAGGAACATATTTCTTTACAGTTGTCGCCGGTGAACGGCGAAAGATTTTGACTGCACCGGAATCACGCCAAGCGCTGCGAAACGTGATCAACGCGGTAAAACATCAATATCCGTTTACCGTAGAAGCGTGGGTTTTGCTTCCCGAGCATTTGCATTGCATCTGGACCCTGCCGGAAGGTGACAGAGATTATCCAAGACGGTGGGGTTTGATCAAAGCAGGTTTTTCGAAACAGATGAGAAATGCGTTGCATCATAATGCCCGGTTGACAGCATCAAAACTGAAGCACAGGGAAACATCCATTTGGCAGCGACGATTTTGGGAA
>JACQER010000114.1 GCA_016200465.1 Gammaproteobacteria bacterium
CGCAGCACCGCCGAGATCGTCGCCACGCGGTGCAGGTGATGGCGCAGAAAATCGGATTCGCCGGTCTGCTCGCGGCGCTTGGCGAACATGGCCTGCGCCACGTCTTTGTCGCTCAGGCCGTCCAGTCCGTGCAGCTGACGGCCGGTTTCGACGTCCGGGATGGTTTCGATGTCGAATGCGAGGATATTCATAATTAATTCTCACCGCAAAGGCGCGAAGAACGCAAAGAAAAGCTAAGAAAAATATACTCAATCATTTGTTAATTTTGAATTACTTTGCGCTCTTTGCGTCTTTGCGGTGAATAAATAGTTAGTCAGGGAAAACCCCGGTCGAAAGATAACGGTCGCCGCGGTCGCAGATGATGGTGACGATCACGGCGTTGTTCAGTTCCCGTGACAGGCGCAGCGCCGCGTGCGTCGCGCCGCCGGAGGAGATGCCGCAGAAGATGCCCTCCTCGCGTGCCAGCAGGCGTGTCATGTCCTCGGCCTCCTGCTGGGTGACTTCCATGACGCGATCGACGCGTTTGGCATCGTAGATTTTTGGCAGATATTCCTTCTGCCAGGCGCGAATGCCGGGGATCTGCGATCCCTCGGACGGCTGCACACCGATGATCTGGATATTCGGATTCTTTTCCTTCATGAAACGCGATACGCCCATGATCGTTCCGGTGGTGCCCATGGAGCTGACGAAGTGTGTGATCTTGCCGTCCGTATCGCGCCAGATTTCGGGACCGGTGCCCTCGTAGTGCGCGCGCGGATTATCGGGGTTGGCGAATTGATCGAGCACCTTGCCCTTGAGCTGCGTCTGCAGCTGATGGGCCAGGTCGCGCGCGCCTTCCATGCCGGAAGCCTGCGATACCTGGATGATTTCCGCGCCGAAGGCCTTCATCACGGCACGCCGTTCCTTGCTCATGTGCTCCGGCATGATCAGGACCATCTTGTAGCCCTTCATGGCCGCGGCCATGGCCAGCGCGATGCCGGTGTTGCCGCTGGTGGCTTCGATCAGCGTGTCGCCCGGCTTGATCTCGCCGCGCGCCTCGGCGTGCTGGATCATGGACAGCGCCGGACGGTCCTTGACCGAGCCGGCCGGGTTGTTGCCTTCGAGCTTGGCGAGGATGACGTTCGTGGTCTTGCCCGGCAGGCGTTGCAACTGCACCAGCGGCGTGTTGCCGACGAAATCTTCGAGACGTTTCATACGCGGAATATTATTGACCCGGCATAATTGTACTTGAACGGAGCGGCTGAGCGATGAGTATTTGCGGACTGGATAGCGATACCGACATGCCGGGTCAATAATGGAAAATCTTAATGATTTTCGGTTATTGAGGCGGCCTGAATCAGCCTGAACATAGCCGATGGTCTATTTCTCTTTGGCCCCAGGTCGAAGTCGCTCGGCCGCCTCAATAACCTGCGCGCGGCGGCAATGCGACCCGCGGACGGGCGCGACACCGGATAAAAATCGGGTTATTCAGACGGCGTTCGCCGGTTCGTCCACGGCAACCGCGGCGTCGGCGTTCTCCAGATGTTCGATGATCAATTGCACCGAACGGGAGCCCTGGTACTCGTTCACGTCCAGCCGGTAGGCGGTACGGATGCGGGTGTAAGTCGTCGCCCTTCCCTCGCGCACGGCGTTGAAGGCGATCGCATCCACTGTCCTGGACTGACGCGGCGGGCGCAACGTCAGCTTGAGATGCCGCTCCCCCACCACCCGCTGGTTGACGACGTCGAAACAGCCGTCGAACACCGGTTCCGGAAATCCCTGACCCCAGGGACCGGCGGCGCGCAGCAGCTCGGCGAGCGGCAGCGACAACTCCTCGGGCGCGAGTTCGCCGTCGCTGACGATCCGTCCCTGCAAGTCGTCGTCGGAAAGATGGCGGCTGACTTCCTCGTCGAAGGCGTCGCGGAACGCTTCCAAGTGCGAGCGCTGCAACGTCAGGCCGGCGGCCATGGCGTGACCGCCGAACTTGCTCAGCAGCTGCGGGTGACGCGCTGCGACGGCATCGAGCGCGTCGCGGATGTGCAAGCCGGGCACGGAGCGCGCCGAGCCTTTGACCTCGGTGTCGCTCACCGGCGCGAACGCGATCACCGGACGATGGGTGTGTTCCTTGATGCGCGAGGCCACCAGGCCGATCACGCCCTGATGCCAGGATTCGTCGAACAGACACAGGCCGCGCGGCAGCGTCGCCGAATCGAGATGCAGGCTCTCCACCGCCTTGAGCGCCTGCTGCTGCATCCCGGCCTCGATCGCGCGGCGCTCGCGGTTCAGCGCGTCGAGTTTTTCGGCCATGGTCTGCGCCACCGCGGGATCGTCGGTCAGCAGGCATTCGATGCCGAGCGACATGTCCGTCAGCCGGCCGGCGGCGTTGAGGCGTGGCCCGATGACGAAGCCGAGGTCCATGGCCGTCACGCGCTGCGGCGCACGCCCGGCGATGCGCAGCAACGCCGCGATGCCGGCGGAGGGATTTCCCTGATTGATACGCTTGAGCCCCTGCGCCACGAGGATGCGGTTGTTGACGTCGAGCGGCACTACGTCGGCGACGGTGCCGAGCGCCACCAGGTCGAGCAGCTTCGCCAGATTCGGCTCGGGAATGTTTTGCTGCGCGAACCAGCCGCTCTGGCGCAGCTGCGCGCGCAGCGCGAGCATGACGTAAAAGATCGTGCCGACACCGGCGAGGTTTTTGCTCGGGAAGTCGTCACCCGGCTGGTTGGGGTTGACGATCACGCTGGCGTCCGGCAGCGTCGCGCCGGGCAGATGATGATCGGTCACGAGCACGTCGATGCCGCGGCGGCGCGCCTCGGCCACGCCTTCCAGACTCGAAATGCCATTGTCGACCGTGATGATCAGCGCGGGTTCCTGTTGCGCCGCGAGCGCCACGATCTCGGGCGTCAATCCATAGCCGTATTCGAACCGGTTCGGCACCAGATAACGCACGTCCTGCGCGCCCATCGCCCGCAGCGCGCGCAATGCCAGCGCGCAACTGGTGGCGCCATCGGCGTCGAAATCGGCCACGATCAGCAGGCGACGTTGCCGCTGCAGGGCGTCGGCGAGCAGGGCGGCGGCCTGATCCATGCCCTTGAGTTTTTCCGGTGGAATCAGGCGATCGAGCGACTGCTCCAGCTCTTCCGCCGAGGCAACCTGGCGCGCGAGATAGATGCGCCGCAACACCGGATGCATGTCGGGCGGAAGCTGACCGGCCTCTCCCGGTGTGCGACGACAAATGATTTTGCGGCTGTAAGACATTCGCCCTAATTATGCCACGCGTGAAGTGTCGCCAAGGGCCGGCGAAAGCGCCACCAGCGGCGAGCCTGGCGCGACGTGATTGAAAAGCGTGCGCCGCTGTCCGTGAGCAAGGTCGCGCTGGAAATGACGCCGGCTTTCAATGCTTGCAGCAGCGGCGTCATCCAGTTTTCTTCCAGACCGCGCATGGCCTGAGCCCAATGCGGACCGTCGTGATACTGCGCCGCGGCATGAACCCGGTCCAGGACCACCAGATACTCGCCGGGTCGATTGGCCTGCGCGCGCCAGTCACTGAATCTGTCCGGCGCATTTTCATTGGCGGTGCCGGACAATCGCGCCAGGGACAAGGTCACCGGTTCGTTGCTCCATATCCGGGTCCAGGGTACCGGCATGATGCGCGGAAGCCGACCGCCGCCCCAGAACCACAGGCTGTTGATGGGGAGCTTGCCATGTTTCTCGCGCTCGGCATTCACTGAGGCCGTGTGCAACAGGATCTGGATTTCGTTCAGGGTCGTGTGCCAGGCCTTGCCGTCGGTACCGCGCGGCAGCAAGGGGTGCACGTCATGGGCGATGGCCTGCGACAGCGGGGTCGTGGTCATGACCGGCGCGTGTCCGGGTTTGAGATACCAGCGATCCGGACGTGGCGCCTTGAGCAGCCAGCCGTCGGCCGTGAAGACTTCCATGATCTCCGCCACCAGCCGGTTGGCTTCCTCCTGGGTGATGTCGAGTTTCCGGGCATCGGCCAGAATCAGACGGTCCTGCTCCAGGCTCAAATGCACGGGATCGGCGCGTAGCCACCATTCGTTGTCGATGACACCCATGTCGAGCATGCGCGTGACGGCAGCGACCGGCAGGTCGGCGCCGTCCTCGCCATGCAGTCCGTACAGGGCGAACAAGCCCTGCTCGTATCCGGCCGGGACCGCTTGCGCTGTGGGTTCCGACCGCGCCAGCAATGTTTCGAGAGCGCGACAGGGTCCCAGGACGCTGTAGTCATTGGCCGGGGCGCCGAACAATCCCGGGAGATAGATCGTCAGATGCGTTCCATGGGCGGAATTGTCGGAGGGTCGAGTCATGTATCGTTTTTTAGACCGTTTATGAGATGTCGTGCCCGGGTGCGATTTTAAGGCATTACCGCCGCCGAAAACGAAAATCAGGGGGCTGAACATCCAAGGGGAACCAGGCCACACCACGGCGCTGACCTGAAGGTCGCGGTCTCGCTGAGTGCCGGGAAAATGCGGCGTAAAAGTCCGGTTTTTCCGGGGATTTTCCGGCCTTGGCCTGACTTTTGCACCATTATCGACTAAATCCTTTATTTAACGATATTTCCAGGCAGGGAACCTTGAATCCGAAATCCGGTTTGTCGCCCGCACAGGAAGGCGCCGTCCCCGAGACCAGCAACGTGGTTGCGATCGAGGATTTCGTGCAGTCGCGCCAGGCCAAAGCCATCGTCAACAGTTTCTCCCGGCAACTCGAGCATTTCAAACGCTGGCGCGACGATCTGGCGCAGGCCATCGCCGATTACCAG
>JACQER010000108.1 GCA_016200465.1 Gammaproteobacteria bacterium
CCGAGACGAGCGGTTTTTTCCATTCGACGCAAAGACGATTCAGGCCGAAGCGGGTAGCGAAGTTGTCGCTCGCGTCGACCACGACATTCGCCAACCGTATCTGTTCGGCCAGTTCGTCGGCATCGAGGATTTTATTGAAGGCCGTGATCTGAACCGCGGGATTCAGCGCTTGCAGCGTTTGTTTTGCCGACGCCGGTTTATCGGTGCCGATGGCGTTCGTGGTGTGCGCGATCTGACGCTGGAGATTCGACAGCTCTACACGATCGTGATCCACGATGACGAGATGCCCTACGCCCGAGGCGGCGAGATACATCGCCACCGGCGAACCCAGTCCGCCAAGCCCGATGACCAGCACGCGCGCGTCGAGCAGCTTCTGCTGGCCGTCCACGCCCACCTGCGGCAGCAGGATATGACGGCTGTAGCGCAGAAGCTGTTTATCATCCATGGCTGAATTAATAAGTGGCGGACTTGGCCGACTACAGACGACAAGCTGTCACGCGGTCGCGCCCGCCGATGTCCGGGTGACAAACGATATTCCGATAGCCGTGCCGGTGCAAAAAAAGACCGACGGCGTTGCCCTGATCCCAGCCATGCTCGAATAAAAGCCAGGCGGCGGGCTGCAGATAGTCGCGTGCCGACAGGATGATCGAGCGAATATCGTCGAGTCCGTCAGGACCGGCAGCAAGAGCCTGCGCAGGTTCGAAGCGGATGTCTCCCTGTTGCAGGTGCGGATCATCGGCACGGACATATGGCGGATTGCTCACGATCATGTCCAGTTTCATGCTCATGAGCGGTTCGAGCCAGCTGCCTTCACGGAATTCGACCCGGGTCAGGTTGAACCTCGCGGCGTTCGAGCGCGCAACATCGAGCGCCGGCGGAGAAATGTCGGTGGCGATCACGCGACAGCGCGGGCGTTCCTTGGCGATAGCCAGGGCAATGGCACCGCTACCGGTGCCGAGATCGGCGATGGTCCATTCCGCGTCGCGTGGAATGCGTTCCAGCGCTTTTTCCACCAGCAGCTCGGTTTCCGGACGCGGGATCAACACCGCCGGGGAGACATTGAGCGCCATGGACCAGAATTCGCGCGTGCCAGTGAGATAGGCGACCGGTTCGCCGCCGCGCCGTCGCGCGATCAGTTTTTCAAGCTGATGAAATTGATCGTCCGTCAGCGAGATGTGTCCGCGCGCGATCAGCGCACTGCGATCCAGCCCGAAGACGTGCATCAGCAGCACTTCCGTGTCGAGCCGCGGCGCGGGACTCGTCGCTTGCAGCTCACGCGCAGCGGTTTGCAGGATTTCACCGATTGTCGGCGGCATGGCAGGCAGGCTGGGGTGTTTCATGCTCAGGCATTCAGCGTCGCGAGCAGATCGGCCTGATCGGCGGTACGCAGCGCGTCGATCAGCTCGTCGAGCTTTCCTTCCATGACCTGATCGAGCTTGTACAAGGTGAGATTGATGCGGTGATCGGTCACGCGCCCCTGCGGAAAGTTATAGGTGCGGATGCGTTCCGAGCGGTCGCCGGTGCCGACCAGGCTTTTGCGCGTGGCGGCCTCCTGTTCGCGCTGCTTGCGTTGCTCCGCTTCGAGCAGGCGCGCCGAGAGAATCGACATGGCGCGCGAGCGGTTCTTGTGCTGCGAGCGTTCGTCCTGGCACTCGACCACGATGCCGGTCGGCAGGTGCGTGATGCGGATCGCGGAATCGGTCTTGTTGACGTGCTGGCCGCCGGCGCCCGAGGCGCGGAAAGTATCGACCTTGAGTTCCGCCGGGTTGATGGCAATGGCGTCGACTTCCTCCGCTTCCGGCAGCACCGCGACCGTGCAGGTCGAGGTGTGAATGCGTCCCTGGGCCTCGGTTTCGGGAACGCGCTGCACGCGATGCGCGCCGGATTCGAACTTGAGCCGCGAATACACGTCCTTGCCCGAGATGCGGGCGATGATTTCCTTGTAGCCGCCATGTTCGCCGGGGCTCTGGTTCATCACTTCCACGTCCCAGCCGTGGTTGCCGGCGTAATAGTTGTACATGCGGAACAGGTCGCCGGCGAAAATGGCCGACTCGTCGCCGCCGGCGGCGGCGCGGATTTCGAGGAAGATGTTGCGGTTGTCGTTCGGGTCCTTCGGCAGCAGCAGCGCCTGGATTTCGGACTCGAGCCCCGCGATCAGCTGCCGCGCCTGCGCGATTTCCTCCTGCGCCATCTCGCGGATCGACGGGTCCTTGTCCCCGAGCATGACGCTGGCGGATTCGAGCTGATCGCAGGCGGCGCGATAGTCGCCGTACAGCTTCACCACCGGATTGATCTCGGCGTATTCCTGCGACAGCTTGCGGAACTGATCCTGCTTGCCGATGACCTTGGGATCGGCCAGCATCCGTTCGATTTCCTCAAAGCGCTGCGCAAGGCCGGTGAGCCTTGTTTCGATGGAAGGATTCATGCTTACTCTTCGTGGAGGCCGAACAGGCGCCGTGCGGCTTCGAGCAACGCGCCGTTGCCGTCGTGATCCGCGCGGCGCAAGACGTCGGTGGGAGCGTGGGTGAATTTGTTGGTCAGGGCGCGTGCCAGCTGTTCGATGACCTTGGCCGGGTCCTCGCCGTGGGCGAGACGCCGCCGCGCGCGCTCCAGCTCGGCTTCGCGCAGTGCGTCGGCGGATTCGCGCAACGCGCGGATCGTGGGCACGGCGTCGAGCGACTTCACCCAGCGCATGAAGTCCACGACCTGGGTGTCGATGATTTTTTCCGCCTCGCGCGCGGCCTCCTGGCGCGATTCCATGTTTTCCTGGACCACTTCCTTGAGGTCGTCGATGGTGTACAGGTAGACGTCGTTCAGCTCGCTCACCTCGTTCTCGATGTCGCGCGGCACGGCGATGTCCACCATGAACATCGGCCGGTGCTTGCGCGCCTTCAGGGCCCGTTCCACCGTGCCCTTGCCCAGGATCGGCAGCTGGCTCGCGGTCGAGGAGATGACGATGTCGGCGTCGGCGAGACGCGTCGGCATTTCCGCGAGCGAGATGGCCTCGGCGTTGAACTGGCCGGCCAGCAGCTGGGCGCGCTCGACCGTGCGGTTGGCGACGATCATGTGGCCTATGCCGTGTTCATTGAGGTGGCGCGCGCAGAGTTCGATCATGTCGCCGGCGCCGATCAGCAGCACCGTCTGTTCCGTGAGATCGCTGAAAATCTGCCTGGCGAGTCGCACCGCCGCCGAGGCGACCGAAACCGCGCTGGCGCCGATGGCGGTGTCGGTGCGCACCTGTTTGGCGACGGTGAAGGTCTGTTGGAACAGACGGTTCAGGATTTTTCCGGTGGCGCCGGCCTTGTGCGCGGTGGCGAAAGCTTCCTTCATCTGCCCCAGGATCTGCGGTTCACCCAGGATCATCGAGTCGAGCCCGGCGGCGACGCGGAACACGTGCTTGACCGCTTCCTGGTCGGGATGCCGGTAGAGATACGGATGGATGTCGCCGCGGTTCAGCCGGTGATAATGGCAGAACCATTCGATGACCCGTTCGTCGTGCGCGGGCTCGAGCCCGCAATACAGTTCGGTGCGGTTGCAGGTGGAGACGATCGCCGCTTCGCTGACACCGCCGCTGCCGGTCACCTCGTGCAGGGCGTTGACCAGCTTGTCGGTGGCGAACGCCGCCTTCTCGCGGATATCGACCGGCGCGGTGTGATGATTGATGCCAAAGGCGAGCAGGTGCATGCAAATTATTGCGGCGGCATGAAACCATTTAAATATAGACCCCGGTAAACAAGGGTTGTGGCCCCGAACCCAAGACGCCTTGCCGCCGCAATAATTGGCAATCTTAAGAGGTTTTGTTATTGATCCGGCACTCGGAAGATACCACCTGATCAGTCACCACACACTCCCCGCACTTCCGTTACATTCGTGCCGGATCAATAACCGGGGAATTTGCCGCTGTTGTGCGCGATTTTGACCCATCAGGGTCCGGTGTCAAGTTTGGACTTTCGTGGGGGTCTTCAATGCTTTCAGAGTCAGCCCTATCAGCCCGAGTTCCGTGACCATTAATAGGGTGCCAAGCATGAGCAATATCCACTGACTGTCCGACCACCATTGCGTCATTTGCGCGGCCAGACCCCCGTTGGCGGTAACCAGCAGGAATAGCCAGGGCAGGAGCACCGCCGACACGGGCCGTTTCCGCAACCGTAACGCCAGGATCAGCAGGGCGAAGCCGAGCACGGCGAATATCTGGTCGGCGGCGCCGAACAACGGCCAAAGCGTGAGTCCGCCGCGGCCGTGGCCGTCATGCAGTGAAAGCAGCGCGGACAGGCCGACGGCCGTCGCAATCAATCCCTTTTCCTTTGCCGGAAGCAGCGAGGGCAGGTGCTCGGCCACACCGGCGAGCAATTGTTTTTGCGCGCGCAGTCCGGTCTCCAGCGTCGCAACCAGGAGGCCGATGATCACCACCGCCATGAGCGTGCGCGCAAAGCCCGGGTCCAGTCCAAGACTCGCGGCGTGCCGCGCGAAGCCGTTGATGTAAATTTCAAGCACGGCGTGCGAATCCATAAGAGTCGCCCAGGAGGCGTAACGCCGGTTCCAGGCCTCGACGTCCGGCAGCGCCGTGGCGCCGATGATGATGGCGCTCAGCGCCAGCAGTCCCAGCCCCAGTGCTCCGCCGTAGCCGATATAGCGCGCGTCGGTTTCCCGGTTCATCTGGCGCGCGGTGACGGCATTGGCGACGAGCAGATGAAACCCGGCCACGGCTCCGGATGTCAGCGTCACGAACAGCCACGGAAACATATTCGGAGCGCCGGAGACGGCACGGAATTCCGGGGCCAGCAGATTGGGATGGTCGATCGCCACGGCGGTGTAAAAAATGAAAAGTGTCACGCCCAGCAACAGCGCCGTGAGATAAGCGCGCGGGCGTGTCAGTTTCCACATCGGCAGGCGCGTCGCGTGGTAGCCGTAGAGGAACAGCAGCAGGACCCAGATGATCGTTACTTCGAACGGGAAATAGGATGCCGCGGTTTCGAGAGGCAGCGCCGCGGCGAAACCCGTCAGGAAATCTCCGAGCAGCCACACGGCCATGAGGACCAGGGTGAGCGCGATCAGGGTTGCGGGAACGATCTCGAAGTCTTCTCTCCCGCGCAGGAAATTTCCGAGAACCAGGCCGGCCGCGGCGATGAACCAGAAGGGCAGGACCGCGGCGGGATGCGTGGACAGCAGTTGCGCGGCGAGCGTGGCGCAGGCCGCATTCATGATCAGGAGCAGGAGAAAAGCGACCAACGCAAATAACCCGTACGCCGGGGCGCCGAGCAAGCGCGCGGCGATCTCCGCCGGGTTGAGTCCGGGGTAGCGGAGCGACAGCCACAACGTCCCCAGGCCGTAGGTGCCGGCCGCCACCACGGTGCCGACCACGACCCATAGAAATGCCGGAACCCATCCCCATATTAAGGAAACGACGCTGCCGATGACGGCGGCACCGGCGGCGAGGGAGGCCAGATGGTGACCGAGCAGGAGATGACGGCTGAAACCGCCTTGTTCCGCGGTGGCAGGCCGGGGGGACGAGGCTGTACTATAATCTTTTCCAAGGCGAAACACGCCGAGCGCCAGGAGCCGGGAATAGAAGCGGTAGCCGAAAACGAACGCCACCGCGGCCGCTACCAGCAGAACCAGTGAATTCATGACCCGTTCGCGCCATGGAGCGCGGAATGAAGAATAAGCATGAGATTGCCTCTATTCGCCAATGGCGCGCCTTTTCGGAAATTTTGAGACCTCAAGGATTATTTTAGATGGCGCGCCGAATCTCCGCGTCCAGCGGCGGTCGAAGGCGCATACAGCCTGTTATTCCCAAGCAGTTCGAGACTTAATATATATGATCATTACCCGTTTTCGTGTCATTTCACCTTTAATAGTGCTTTCCTTGCTGACGGCTTGCGCCGGCACGATGAAGCCCGGACCGTCGGCGGAAACCGCGGCCCCGCCCGCCAAGGCGGAAGCGAACCTGCCCAAGGTCGAACTGAAGCCGGAAATCCTGTTCGACCTGCTGGTGGGCGAGATCGCCGGCCAGCGCGGACAGATCGGCGTGGCGGCGGCAACGCTCGGCAAGGTGGCGCAGCAGACGCGCGATCCGCGCGTGGCCGAGCGCGCGACGCTGGCCGCGCTCTACGCCAAGCGCTTTGACGAGGCGCTCCAGTCGGCGGAGTTGTGGGCGGAACTGCGGCCGGACGATATCGAGGCCAGGGAGGCGAAGATCACCGCGCTGCTCGAGCTTGGCCGCGTGACCGAAACCAAGCGCCAGTTCGAGGAGCTGTTCAAACTGGAAGGGGTGCGCCGCAACCTGGATCAGTCCTATCTGCGCGCCGCGGCGGTGCTGGGGCGGGCGAGCAACCGCGCCGCGGCGATCGACGTGATGCAATCGCTGGTGGCGCTGCATCCGCGCAGCGCCGCGGCGCATTTCGCCATGGCGCATCTCATGGTCCGCGGCGGCGATCTGGACAAGGCACTGGCGGCCGCCGATGAGGTGCTGAATCTGCGTCCCGACTGGGAGGAGGCGGCGCTGCTCAAGGCGCGCATCCTGCTTTCGCAGAAGGACTCGCCGAAGGCCAAGTCGTTCTTCGAGGCATTCCTCGACGGCAATCCGCGCGCGACCACCGTCCGGCTCAATTACGCGCGTTTCCTGATCGACCAGAAGGAATGGCAGAAGGCGCTCACTGAATTCAAGCGCGTGGCCGCCGACGTGCCGGATGACGCCGACACCATTTATGCCGTCGGCCTGCTCTCGCTGCAGAACAATCAACTGGAGGATGCCGGGAAATATCTCAAGCGCGCGCTCGAACTCCGCCCCGATAACGATCAGGCGCGGCTGTATCTCGGACAGGTCGCGGAACAAGGCAAGCGCTACGCGGAAGCGGTCCGCTGGTACCGCGAGGTGGACGACGGCGAATATTATTTCGAGGCGCAGTTGCGGATCGGCGTGGTGCTCGCGAGGCAGGGCGACCTCGCCGCGGCGCGCCGGCATCTGCACGACGTCAAGCCGCAAAACGACGCGCAACACGTGCAAGTGGCGCTCGCCGAGGAAACGGTTTTGCGCGAGGCCAGGCTGTACCGCGAGGCGCTCGAAGTGCTGAATGCGGCGATTCAGGCCGTGCCCGGCGACAAGGACCTGCTCTACGCCCGTTCGCTGGCGGCCGAAAAGCTTGGCCTGCTCGACGTGACCGAGCATGACCTGCGTGAAATCCTCAAGCAGGATCCGAAGAACGTCAACGCGCTCAACGCGCTCGGCTACACGCTCACGGACCGCACCACGCGTTTCCAGGAGGCGCTCGAACTCTTGAAGCAGGCGATCGAGCTGAAACCGGACGACGCCTACATCATGGACAGCATGGGCTGGCTGCAATACCGGCTCGGCAATCACGCGGAAGCGGTGAAATATCTCAGGCGTGCGCTGGACGTGCGCAACGACGCGGAAATCGCGGCGCATCTCGGCGAGGTGCTGTGGGTCATGGGCAACCACGGCGAGGCCGAGGCGGTGTGGAACCGCGCGCTGCGCGAAACGCCGGATAACGAAGCGCTGAACGGCGTCATCAAGAAATTCAAACCATGAAGTCCGTGGTGGTTGTGTTCGGGCTGGCCGCGCTCGCGGCCGGCTGCGCCACCGCACCCCAGATTCCCCCGGTCGAAAATCCCGCCGCCACCTGGCAGCTGCGGCAGGCGCAGTTGCGCCCGATCACGGCCTGGA
>JACQER010000109.1 GCA_016200465.1 Gammaproteobacteria bacterium
CGTGCCGGAGATGCCCGACGGCACGCGCAGGCTCGTGTCCTTTACGTCCGAGGCCTTCTCGCCGAAAATCGCGCGCAGCAGTTTTTCTTCCGGGGCCAGCTGGGTCTCGCCCTTGGGCGTGACCTTCCCGACCAGGATATCGCCGGCGTCCACCTCGGCGCCGATATAAACGATGCCGGATTCGTCGAGCTTGGCCAGCGCCGCTTCGCCCACATTCGGGATGTCGCGCGTGATTTCCTCGGGGCCCAGCTTGGTATCGCGCGCGACCGTTTGCAATTCCTCGATATGAATGGTGGTGAAACAGTCTTTCTCCACCACGCGCTCGGAAATGAGGATCGAGTCCTCGAAGTTGTAGCCGTTCCAGGGCATGAACGCGACCAGGATGTTGCGCCCCAGCGCCAGCTCGCCCATGTCGGTGGACTGGCCGTCGGCGAGCACGTCGCCCCTGGCGATCAGGTCGCCGACCTTCACCAGCGGCTTCTGATTGATGTTGGTGTTCTGGTTCGAACGCGTGTACTTGGTGAGGTTATAGATGTCCACGCCCACTTCGCCCGGCTTGGTCTCGTCGTCGTTGACGCGCACCACGACGCGCGAGGCGTCGACGGAGTCGACCATGCCGCCACGCTTCGCCACCACCGTGGCGCCCGAGTCGATGGCGACGATGCGCTCGATGCCGGTGCCGACCAGCGGCTTCTCGGTCTTGAGGCACGGCACCGCCTGGCGCTGCATGTTCGAACCCATGAGCGCGCGGTTGGCGTCGTCGTGCTCGAGGAACGGAATCAGCGACGCCGCCACCGACACGATCTGCGACGGCGCCACATCGATGTAGTCCACCTTGTCCGGCGTGGACAGCATGAACTCGTTCTTGAAGCGGCACGACACCAGTTCGTCGATCAGGTGGCCGCGGCTGTCGAGCGTGGCGTTGGCCTGCGCGATCATGAACTTGCTTTCCTCGATCGCCGACAGGTAATGCACTTCGTCGGCGACCTTGCCGTTGTTCACCTTGCGGTACGGCGTCTCGAGGAATCCGTATTCGTTGGTGCGCGCGTACACCGCGAGCGAATTGATCAGGCCGATGTTCGGGCCTTCCGGCGTTTCGATCGGACACACGCGGCCGTAATGGGTCGGGTGCACGTCGCGGACTTCGAAGCCGGCGCGCTCGCGCGTCAGGCCGCCCGGTCCGAGCGCCGAGACGCGGCGCTTGTGCGTGATCTCGGACAGCGGATTGGTCTGGTCCATGAACTGCGACAGCTGGCTGGAGCCGAAGAATTCCTTGATCACCGCCGACACCGGTTTGGCGTTGATCAGCTCCTGCGGCATCAGGCCTTCGGATTCGGCGAGGGACAAGCGTTCCTTCACGGCGCGCTCGACGCGCACCAGGCCGACGCGGAACTGGTTTTCGGCGAGTTCGCCCACCGAACGCACGCGGCGGTTGCCGAGGTGGTCGATGTCGTCGATCTCGCCCTTGCCGTTCTTGAGCTCGATCAGGATTTTCATCGCGTCGACGATGTCTTCCTTGGTCAGGATGCCCGGGCCCTCGTCGGACCCGCGCCCGACGCGGCGGTTGAATTTCATGCGGCCGACCGCGGACAGGTCGTAACGGTCGGGGCTGAAGAACAGGTTGTTGAACAGCGTCTGCGCGGCGTCGCGCGTCGGCGGCTCGCCGGGACGCATCATGCGGTAGATTTCGATCTGCGCCTCGAGCGGATCGCGCGTCAGGTCGAGCCGCAGCGTGTCGGACACGAACGAACCTTGGTCGAGATCGTTGGTGTAGATGGTCTTGACCTGCCCGATGCCGGATTCGAACAGCTTGTCGATCAGGTCCTTGGACACCAGGTCGTTCGCCTGCGCCAGCAGTTCGCCGGTCTGCGGATGAATCACGTCTTCGGCCAGTGAACGGCCGATGAGGAAGCTCGGCTCGATGGTCAGTTGCTTGAGCTTGGCTTTTTCCAGCTCGCGCACGTGGCGTCCGGAAATACGCCGGCCGGCCTCGATGATGACCTCGCCCTTCGGCGTCTTCACGTCGAATTCGAACTGCATGCCGCGCAGCCGGTTGGGGATCAGGTCGAGCCGGATCTCGTTCTTCACGAGATGGAACGTATCGGTCTCGAAGAAGGTGGCGAGGATTTCCTGCGTGGTCATGCCGATGGCGCGCAGCAGGATCGTCGACGGCAGCTTGCGCCGGCGGTCGATGCGCACGTACAGGTAATCCTTGGGGTCGAACTCGAAATCGAGCCACGAGCCGCGGTACGGAATCACGCGCGCCGAAAACAGCAGCTTGCCCGAGGAATGGGTCTTGCCGTAATCGTGCTCGAAGAACACGCCCGGCGAACGGTGCAGCTGCGAGACGATGACGCGCTCGGTGCCGTTGATGATGAACGTGCCGTTGTCGGTCATGAGCGGGATTTCGCCCATGTACACTTCCTGCTCCTTGATGTCGCGCACCGTCTTGGTGCCGGCGGCCTCGTCCTTCTCGAACACCACCAGGCGCAGCAACGCGCGCAGCGGCGCCGCGAAGATCAATCCGCGTTGCTGGCATTCCTTGACGTCGAACGGCGGTACGCCGAGGCGGTAGCTGACGAACTCGAGCGCCGCGTTGCCGTTGTAACTCTCGATCGGAAACACCGTCTTGAAAGCGGCCTGCAGGCCCTGGTCGATGCGCTGCTCCGGCGGCGTGTCCGCCTGCAGGAACTGGCGGTAGGATTCCTTCTGGATCTCGAGCAGATAGGGAACCCGCAGGACGCCCGGGCGCTTGCCAAAATTCTTGCGGATGAGTTTCTTCTCGGTGAATGAGTAGGTCATGCTTTCCTCGGCTCTCTATATAGAGAAACAGCTTGAACGGACCGGTACTTCCGATAACGCCTTCGTGAAAACGGCATGCAGGCGGAACAGCGGCTTGCGCCGCCGGTCCCGCCCGCACGGACTACCAATAACCGGTTCACCCGCCGGCAGCGGATGAACCCACGACAGCGCCAACTTACTTAAGTTCAACCTTGGCGCCGGCGGCCTCGAGTTCCTTCTTCATCTTCTCGGCGTCGGCCTTCGGCACGCCTTCCTTCACGGTCTGCGGCGCACCCTCGACCAGGTCCTTGGCTTCTTTCAGGCCCAGGGTGGTGACGGCACGGACGGCCTTGATCACGGCGACCTTGTTGTCGCCCGAGGCGGTCAGGATCACGTCGAACGCGTCCTTGGCCTCGGCCGGGGCAGCGGCGGCCGCACCCGCGGCCGGAGCGGCCACGGCCACGGCGGCAGCGGATACGCCGAACTTGGTTTCCATCTCCTTGATCAGCTCGGAGAGCTCCAGCACCGACATGCTGGAAATGGTATTAAGAATCTCTTCTTTCGAAACAGCCATGATGAAATCTCCTGAATAAAATCTTGAATGATTGATCGTTTAGGCGGCCTTCGCCTTGGCGTCACGCACGGCGGCCAGGGCCCGCACGAACTTCGCCGGGACCTCGTTCAAGGTCTGGACGAACTTCTGGACCGGCGCCTGCATGGTGCCGAGGAGCTGTGCCAGCAATTGCTCGCGTCCGGGCAGAACGGCCAGGGCCTTGATCTGCTCCAGGGACATGAGCTTGCCGCCCATCGCGCCGGCCTTGATCTTCAGCGATTCGTTGTCTTTCGCGAATTCGCTCAGGATCTTGGCCACCGCCACGGGATCGGCCGAGGCCGCGAACGCCAGCGGACCCGACATCTGGTCCTTGAGGCATTCGAAACCCGTGCCTTCGACGGCGCGCCGGGCGAGCGTGTTCTTCACGACGCGCAGATAAACCTTGCCGTCATACGCCTTGCGGCGCAGCTTGGTCATCTGCTCGACGGTCAGGCCACGGTACTCGGCCAGCATCGCCGCCTGTGCGCCCGAAAGCTTCTCGGACACTTCGGCGACAACCGCCTTTTTCTCTTCCAACGTCAGACTCATATGAGTCACCTCCGGTTGCTGCGTCTGTAAACAACGGCGACCTTTTCAGGAGGTAAATCCTGTGTCGGGCACACCGTCTGCGCAGGCTGTTTCAGCCGATTAAGCGCCCCGCAACCCACATCGTTGCAGCAACGCACCTGCGGTCTTTGACTTCCGCCGGAATTGCAAACCCGACGGCCCCAAAGTTCCTTGCGTATATCTACAGGTAGGTTGGGTTGAGCGAAGCGAAACCCAACATGACCTGTTTTTCGTTGGGGTTCACTTTGTTCACCCCAACCTACATTTATTAATTACAGCCCCGACGTGTCCAGGCGGATGCCCGGGCCCATCGTGGTCGAGATCGTCACCTTCTTCAGGAACGCGCCTTTCGACGCGGCCGGCTTGACCTTGTTCAGCGCCGTGACCAGCGACAGGAAATTCTCCTTGAGCGCCTCGACGTCGAACGAGGCCTTGCCGATCGCGCAATGCACCAGACCGGCCTTGTCGGTGCGGAACTGCACCTGACCGGCCTTGGCGCTCTCGACCGCCTTGGCCACGTTCGGCGTCACGGTGCCGACCTTCGGGTTCGGCATCAGGCCGCGCGGGCCGAGGATCTGGCCCAGCTGGCCGACGATGCGCATGGCCTCGGGGGTGGCGATGGCGAGATCGAAATCGATCTTGCCCGCCTTGATCTGGTCAGCCAGGTCCTGGAAGCCGACGATGTCGGCGCCGGCCTTTTTCGCCGCCTCGGCGGCGTTGCCGTCGGCGAACACCGCCACGCGCACCTTCTTGCCGGTGCCACGCGGCATCACCGCCGTGCCGCGCACGTTCTGGTCCGACTTCTTGGCGTCGATGCCGAGATTGATGGCGACGTCCACCGATTCGTCGAACTTGGCGCTGGCGGTACCCTTGAGAATCTTCAGGGCCTCGTCGAGCGGGTAATTCTTCATGCGGTCTACTTTCGCGAGCTGGGTTTTCATGCGTTTGCCGGCCATGTCACACCCCCTCGCATTCCACGCCCATCTGGCGTGCGCTGCCCGCGATGATCTTCACCGCGGTATTGATGTCGTAACAATTGAGATCGGGCATCTTGATCTTGGCGATCTCCTCGAGCTGCTTGCGCGACAGCTTGCCGACCTTGTCCTTGAGCGGATTGCCGCTGCCGGATTCGAGGCCGAGCGCCTTCTTGATCAGCACCGACGCCGGCGGCGTCTTGGTGATGAAGGTGAAACTCTTGTCGCTGAACGCGGTGATGATCACCGGGATCGGCATGCCCTTTTCCATCTTCTGGGTCTGCGCGTTGAACTGCTTGCAGAACTCCATGATGTTGAGGCCGTGCTGACCGAGCGCCGGGCCCACGGGCGGGGACGGATTCGCCGACCCGGCCGGGACCTGCAACTTGATGTACGCCGTTACTTTCTTTGCCACGATGACTCCTTACGGGTCCAAACGGCCTTCCCGAACTAGGAAAAGCTGCGCATCTTGCCTTTATACTTCGTTGCGACTTATCTCCGCTGCTCACATACTTTCTTCGTATGCTGCGCTGCTCGATTGCGTCGCGCCTCGTCTAAAGCCAAGCTGCTGGCTTTTCTACGTTCGTTTCGTCGGCCTCCCCGCGATTAATAATGAAAAATACTCAGGCCTTCTCGACCTGACTGAACTCCAGCTCCACCGGCGTCTGGCGTCCGAAGATCGACACCGACACCTTGAGCTTGTTCTTTTCGTAATTGACGTCCTCGACCGTGCCGTTGAAATCCTGGAACGGACCGTCAATCACGCGCACCTGCTCTCCGGCCATGAACGAGAATTTCGGACGCGGCTTCTCCACGCCTTCCTGCACCTGCCGCAGAATCGCGTCCGCTTCCTTGTCGGTGATCGGCGTCGGCTTGGTGCCGGAGCCGCCGATGAAGCCGCTGACCTTGGGCACGTTCTTCACCAGATGCCAGGTTTCGTCGTCCATTTCCATCTTCACCAGCACGTAACCGGGGAAGAACTTGCGTTCGCTGGTGCGCTTCTGGCCGCTTTTCATTTCCACGACCTCATAGGTGTGCACGACATACCAGCGCATCGTCATTGAATTTCCGCTCCTATCCCGTCACCACACGGACAATCTGGTGCAGGCCCCAGTCGATGACCCACATGTAAACGGCCACGAGCACCACCATGACAAACACGACCAGGGTGATCTGCATGGTTTCCTTTCGTGCCGGCCAGACAACCTTGCGCAGTTCGAGCCGCGAACCTTTGAAAAACTCCCAGGTGCTGCGTCCCAGCGCCGTGGTCGCGGCGATGGCCACGGCCAGCGCCGCGCCCAGCAGCACGACCGCCACCCGGACCAGGTCCGGCTTGTCGCCAAAGTAATAGAATCCTCCGATGCCGCCGGCTACCAACAGCACCGCGAGAATCAGTTTCAGTTTGTCCGCTGTCACTGCAAAATCCTTCATTGCCAGTATCTGGCAGGCCAGGAGGGTCTCGAACCCCCAACCTGCGGTTTTGGAGACCGCCGCTCTGCCAATTGAGCTACTGGCCTAATAAAGCTTTCAGCATTCAGCTATCAGCTATCAGTGGAACGTCGCAGGGATTCTGCTGACCGCTGATGGCTGATCGCTGATTGCTCCTATTCAACCACCTTCGCCACCACCCCCGCCCCCACGGTCCGGCCGCCTTCGCGGATCGCGAAGCGCAGGCCCTGTTCCATGGCGATGGGGTTGATCAGGGTGACGACCATCTTGATGTTGTCGCCGGGCATGACCATTTCGGTGCCGGCGGGCAGTTCGCAGCTGCCGGTCACGTCGGTGGTGCGGAAGTAGAACTGGGGGCGGTAGCCCTGGAAGAACGGGGTGTGTCTTCCGCCTTCTTCCTTGGTGAGGACGTAGACTTCGGCCTCGAACTTGGTGTGCGGGGTGATGGAGCCGGGTTTGGCCAGGACCTGGCCGCGTTCGACTTCTTCGCGCTTGGTGCCGCGCAGGAGCACGCCGACGTTGTCGCCGGCTTCGCCCTGGTCGAGGAGCTTTCTAAACATCTCGACGCCGGTGACGGTGGTCTTGACGGTGGGCTTGATGCCGACGATCTCGATTTCGTCGCCGACCTTGACGATGCCGCGTTCGATGCGGCCGGTGACGACGGTGCCGCGGCC
>JACQER010000017.1 GCA_016200465.1 Gammaproteobacteria bacterium
AATCGGGACAGATAGATTCGGCAAGGCCGCTGTGCCAAACAAGGGGAGTGGCATTTACCTCAACGCCTGAAGTGCGCCCCTGGCGCTGGACCAGTAACGTATGAACACTGGCCCTCGTCAGGAGTCTCGTTATGTCACGCACTCGTCGGTCGTTTCCCGCCGATTTCAAAGCTCGCATTGTTCTTGAACTGTTGACCGGCGCCGCCAGCCCGGCGGAACTCTGCCGCAAGCACAACGTCAAACCCCAACTCCTTGCCCACTGGAAGGCCGCCGTCCTCGATCGCTTGCCTTCGGTCTTCGAGGCCGATGAACACGGCGAAGTGGAGCGGCAACGCATTGCCGACCTCGAACAACTCGTCGGCCGTCAGGCCTACGAGCTCGAAATCTTAAAAAAAGCGTCACGGCTGCTGACTGGTCCGCCGAGCAGAAACGGCAGGTCGTCGTGAAGCTCGCCGACGCCTATCCAATCCGCTGGCTGTGCCGCCTGCTCGACGTGCCGCGCAGTTCGGTCTACTACAGGCCGCTGCCGACGCCGGACGAGGAGGCGATCTTCAAGAGCGTCTTGCTCGATCTGGCCGCCGCGTGGCCGACCTACGGCTACCGGCGTCTCACGGCCATGATGCGTCGTGAGGGCTGGCGGGTGAATGGCAAGCGTGTTCGTCGCTGGATGGACGAACTCGGTCTGACGGGCGCACCACCGACGCGCACGACGCGCACCACCAACAGCCGTCATTCGTTTCCGCGGTATCCCAACCTCGTGGAAGGCCTTCAAATCGTGCGTCCGGAGCAGGTTTGGGTGGCCGACATCACCTACATTCGCTTGCGACGCGAGTTCGTGTATCTGGCGATTCTCATGGACGTGTTCACACGCCTGATCCGCGGTTGGCAGTTGAGCCGAAGTCTCGACCAAGGCCTGACGCTGGCGGCGTTGGAGCGAGCGCTGGTGGTGGGACGCCCGGAGATTCATCATTCGGACCAAGGTTTGCAGTACGCCGCAGCCGCTTACGTCGAGCGGCTGCGAGCGGTTGGTGCTCAACCGAGCATGGCGGCCGTCGGTGAGCCGCGTGAGAACGGTTACGCGGAACGGCTCATGCGCACCATCAAAGAAGAGGAGGTGAACCTCTCGGACTATCAGGACTTTGACGACGCTCACTCGCAGATCAGACTATTCCTCGATGACGTGTACAACGTCAAGCGCATCCACTCGGCGTTGGGATATCTGACGCCGCTGGAATTCGAGGAGCAATGGCGAGCCGAGCAATCGTCGCGTACAACAACCAGGACCTGAGTGAAGGATAGGGCAACGCGGGGACACGACCCGAGCGCCGCTCAGGGGCCAAGTCCGACCAGGGCAGCAGGACGCTGCCCTCTTGGGTCGGATTTGGCACTAATGCGATAAATCCACTCAATCACAAAACGGCGAGAGTTTATCAATAAGAATCGCCGTCCGGTGGTCCAGTTTTAGGGGCGCATTACAACCGAAACCTGTGTGCTCACCCTGCATTTACCAAGGAAGTGACGTTATTTCAACCAAGTGCGGAACAAGTGCGAGCTCACATTACCC
>JACQER010000102.1 GCA_016200465.1 Gammaproteobacteria bacterium
ACTGGTACCGGATTCCGCTCCAGGAACAACTGGCCGAGCGGCTGTGCAAACTCGCGGGCATGACCAACGCCTTCTTCTGCAACTCCGGCGCCGAGGCCAACGAAGCCGCGATCAAGCTGGCGCGGCTCTACGGCCATCAGCGGAACATCCTCACGCCGGGCATCATCGTCACCGAGGGCAGTTTTCACGGGCGCACGCTTGCGACGCTGTCCGCCACCGGCAACCGCAAGATCCAGGCGGGCTTCGAGCCGCTGGTGCAGGGCTTCCATCGCGTGCCGTACAACGACCTCGAGGCGGTGCGCCAAGTCGGCGAACGCAGCAAGGACATCGTCGCGGTGCTGGTCGAGCCGATCACCGGCGAGGGCGGCGTCAGCATTCCGGATGCGGGTTACCTCAAGGGCCTGCGAAAAATCTGCGACGAACACGGCTGGCTGCTGATGCTGGATGAAATCCAGACCGGCATGTGCCGCACCGGAAAATGGTTCGCGTGCCAACACGAGGGTGTGGTGCCCGACGTCATGACACTGGCCAAGGGGCTCGGCAACGGCGTACCGATCGGTGCCTGTCTCGCGCATGGCAAGGCGGCGCAGGTGTTCAAGCCCGGCAGCCACGGCTCGACCTTCAGCGGCAATCCATTGGTCTGCCGTGTCGGACTCACCGTGATCGATGAGCTCGAAAAGGGAAAGTTCGCCGACCGCGCCGCCAAACTCGGAAAAAGTCTTCTGGCCAAACTCAAGGAAACCCTCGCTCCGATCGCGGGCGTGAAGGACGTGCGCGGTCGCGGGCTGATGCTGGCGGTCGAACTCGACCGGCCGTGCAAGGAACTGCTGCAAATGGCGCTCGACCGCGGACTGCTCATCAACATCACGGCGGAAAACGTCATCCGCCTGCTGCCGCCGCTGATCATGACCGACGCCGAGGCCGATATCCTGGTACGTGAACTCGAGGGCGCCGTGCGCGCGTTCCTGGAAAAAACCGCGCCGGGCAACAAGGAACCGCTGGCTCCCGCCGGGAGCCACGCGTGAAGCCGCGCCATTTTCTGACCTTGATGGACCTGAACGCGAAGGAACTCAAACGCCTGCTCGCGCGCGCCATCAAACTGAAAACCATGCAGCAGCGCGGCAAGAAACACACGCCGCTCGCGGGCAAGACCATGGCGATGATCTTCGAGAAGTCCTCCACGCGGCCGCGCGTGTCGTTCCAGGTGGGCATGGCGCAACTCGGCGGCATGAGCCTGTTCCTGTCGCCGCGCGATACGCATCTCGATCGCGGCGAACCGGTCGAGGACACCGCGCGCGTGCTGTCGCGCATGGTGGACGTGATCGTGATCCGCGCCAATTCGCACGCGATGGTGGAGCGCTTCGCCGCGCACTCGCGAGTGCCGGTGGTCAACGCGCTGACCGATCTCAGTCATCCTTGCCAGCTGCTCGCCGATATTCAGACCTACATCGAAAAACGCGGCGATATCGCCGGCAAAACCGCCGCCTGGATCGGCGACGGCAACAATGTCTGTCATTCCTGGATCGACGCCGCGCACCAGCTCAATTTTCACATCAACATCGCCACGCCAAAGGGTTACGAGCCGAAGGCGGAGTGGTACGCCGGTTGCCGTGATCACGTGACGCTCGGCCACGACCCGGAACAGGCGGTGCGCAAGGCGGACATCGTCATCACCGACACCTGGGCCAGCATGGGCCAGGAACACGAAAAAGCCGAGCGCATGAAGGCCTTCGCCGGTTTCATGGTCGACGGTGCGCTCATGAAGCACGCGCGCAAGAATGCCCTCTTCATGCACTGCCTGCCGGCCTACCGCGGCGCGGAAGTGGCCGCGGAAGTGATCGACGGACCGCAGAGCGTGGTCTGGGACGAGGCCGAGAACCGGCTGCACGCCCAGAAGGCGCTGCTCGAATTCCTGCTTAAAACGTAAATAAGAGATTCGCGTTTCCAATAATCGGTCGGGGTTTCCGGTCGTACAGCCTATTGCGATTCACCCAAGCGTTCTCTGCTAAGTCTTTGTTCCGAGATTCCTTCCCCCTGCCCCACTAAAGCTTTATACCTCGGGGTCGCTTGACAAGATTTATGACAAAGTGGCGAAATGGAAACAACATAAGAAAATAACTTCAAGGGAATAACAACTACCGCGCCATGGATGGGCGCGTCCTCGTCCAGGAGGATCACGATGATCGAATCCTTCCGCTCTGCTTCATGCAGGGCAGCTTTCCTCGTGGTAATAGGGTTGCCTGGGCTGGGTTCTTTTGCCCAAGCCCAGTATTTCGATGCCGAGACCGGACTGCATTACAACGGGGCGCGTTACTATGACCCGAAGACAGGCCGTTACCTCAGCAGTGATCCAATTGGGCTAAAGGGCGGGAAGAATACGTATGCGTATGTATATAACAACCCGTTGAGCTTTATTGACCCCTCCGGACTTGGGACTTTTCCTTGTCCTTCCGGAGTAAGCACAAGTCCCAACTGCACGATCTACGATCCGAATACACCAGACACAGTCATCGATCAAAGACAAGAGCAGAATAACGGCAAACATTGTGCTTCCGTTGAGTGCACGATTTACAACAGCACCAAGCAAGAAACGTACACAACGCAAATAAGTCCACGACCGCCAGATAATCCGTATCCGATTCCGCCAACCCAATCCTGTGAAGACAAGTGCAAAAAGTTCTTGCATACCTGCTATGCAACTGCCAGCGGGGCTGGTGTTGGGGCCGGTGCGGCCACTCAGAGGGTCTGTAAAATCACTACTCAAGGCCGGTTAGTATGTACAGCCGCTGGCGCTGTAATGGGCGGGACAGCCGGCCGACAACTGGAGACAGAATGTATCGTTGGCTACAGTCAATGCACAAAAAAGTGCAAAGATGACAATTGCCCAAAACAATAATCACCATCAGTGGAGGCATGAGAGTCATTTATGGGAAAAAGTAAAACTTGGATCAAGACGGCGGTAGTGATTGTTATTCTTGGGGTTGTCGTATTATTCGATTATCAGAGTCATAAACTGGCTCTACCTGCTGAATACTGGTATTGGGCGGTGGCAATCTTGGTGGTCGGACTTATAGCAAAAGTGTATACGGATAAAATAATTATTAAGTGGTTCCCGGGCTCGAAGAAAGCAGAGACAATCACAGAGATTCTATTTATCGCCTTGATTGTTGTGCTCCAGTTGATGCTGTTTGCTCAGACATATCGCATGTCGGGATGAGCCCGCATGACACATAGATGGCCACAACCTGTCATTGATCGCGCCTTAATTAGAGGCTCTTTGGGAGGGAGGACCCATGAGTGAAGCATATGATCGCGGCATGGGAGGTACATGCGTATGCACAAAGTGATAAATCGATTGGTTTTTATTGTCTTGGTGTATTTTGTGTCGTGGTCGATCGCGTATTCGCTAATTATGGGTTTTGATTTCCGCTATTACTTTGAATACTTACATTTGGCGTGGACTCAACCTGGTGAAAATCCTGTATTTATACAAATCATCGCAATAGTACTTACGATCATCATCGTATCGATCTCATTTTTTATGATGAAAAAAACAATAGATTCAGGCGCCAAATTTTGAGTCTGGTACAAAATGAATCTATTTTGTTGATTGGATAAAATAACAAGGAAGAAAAAAATGAACAGGATTGACCGTCTGTTTCTCATCATATCGTATTTTGCATGCAGTTTTCCCGTCATCACGACACTGGCGGAAGAAACTAATGTTCATTCTTACTCGTTACCTGATCACGGAAGTATACAGCTCAAAGTTCCCGCATCTTGGAAAGGTGATCTCCGACAGCCTCCTCATCGGCTTCCTCCAACCATTGACTTCAAACCGGGAACGGGGAAACCCTTTGAAATTTTAATAACGCCAATCTGGCCGATAAGCAAAGATATGCCCTCACCAAATGCGGAAAGAATCCGGACACAGGTAAAACGTGCCGCTGAACATGCCAGACCACAGGCTGTCGAGCACGACATCAATCTCAAAGAACTGAAGGGCGCTTCAGGAATTGGATACTATTTTTTCGCCACGGACCGCGCACCAAAGCCGGATGAATATAAGTATATGACGCAGGGCATGATCCTTGTCGGCGACATCGCCCTGGCATTCACCATTCTCACCAATGACGGTCAGGACAATGTGATTGCCGATGCGCTTTCAATGCTCAAGAACGCTGTACATGTAAAGGGCGGCGCCACATGAGCCGCAATCCCAACGCCTCAAAAAATAAGCATGGAATACGGCCCACCGCCGGCGTTAATTGCTGAATATCAGCAGGTTTACAAACAGTAATTGCGCGCTAATCTCTAGGTAATCCGCGCAAGAACGGTCGAGCCGTTTCCTGAATCCTCGTTGGGAGAAAATAAATGAAACATGGACTGTTTCTTCTCGTTGCTTTCTTCGTTTTATCCGCCCAGGCACTGGCGGAAACTGAGGAAGCCCCTGAATTGTTCACCCGCTATGAACACTACTACGCCAGCTTCCACGTCAATGAAGATGGCTCGTCCACCGAGTCTCGCGACTGGGCGATGACGGTATTGAAGGAAGCCGCGGTGGCGGGTGCGAAACAGACCTCCATCACCTACAGCACCAGCATCGAGAAGGCGGAAGTGGTCGAGGCCTATACCCGTAAGGCGGACGGACGCCGTATCGATTCACCCAAATCCAATTTCCAGGTCGAGGCTAACAGCGGCAAAGACAAGGATGCGCCGGTCTTTTCCGACCTGACGACGCTCACCGTGGTCTTCCCCGAGGTCACGGTCGGCGACACGGTGGTATTCTCGTACAAGGTTACCCAGATCGAGCCGATGTTTCCCAGACAGTTCTCTGTCATGGAGGTCTTCCCGAAAGAATATCCTTACGATGACGTGCGGATCAGGATCGATGCGCCATCGTCTCTCTGGGCACAATACGAGGCGCGCGGAATGACCGAGAAGACCAGCGAGAGAGACGGACGCAAGATCGTTGAATGGACCTTCCAGAACAAACAGCCGTTCAAGAACAAACGCAGGAACTACACGGTTTACGATGTGGAGAAGGAAGCCGGTTACGCCTTCTCAACCTTCAAATCCTATTCTGAAATTTCCGAAGCCTACGGGGCAAGAGCCCGCCTCAAGGCAGCGGTCACGGAACGCGTACGGAAACTCGCTGATGAAATCGTCACGGACAAGAAAACGCCGCGCGAACAGATCAGGGCTCTCTACGACTGGGTGGCGACGAACATAAGTTATGCCGGAAACTGCATCGGCGTAGGCGCGGTCGTGCCGCATGACATCCCGTTCATCCTGGATAACCGGATGGGCGACTGCAAGGATCACGCTACTTTGCTGCAAGCCCTGCTCGCCGCCAGGAGTATCCAGAGCACTCAGGCACTCGTCAACGCGGGAAGCGCCTACCACCTCCCCAGGACTCCGGTCGTCTCGGTCGTGAATCACGTCATCAATTACATTCCCGACCTCAATCTGTACGTCGACTCGACCTCGGAGACGACGCCGTTCGGCATGCTTCCCTTCACTGTTGCGGATAAGCCGGTGCTGCTGGTTGACGGATTCAAGGAAGGAGCCAGGACACCGGCCCTTGCTGCGGGAACCAACAAGCAACACATGAAGACCGCGGTGAAGATCAGCCCCGATGGTTCCATCGCGGGCGACATCGAGGTCTCCCTGAAGGGAATGTATGCCGTCAGTACCCGGGCGGGATTGAGGCATATGCCAAAGGATCAGGAGGAGGATCTGGTAAAAAATGTTTTCAAGAGCTACGGGTACCTCGGCAGCGGGAAAATCGACAAGGAAGATCCCAAGGAACTTCTGGACACGTACAAATACAAGGTCAAATTCGAGATGAAAGAATTCATGCAGCGGCCGGGGGCGGGTGCGTTCAGCATATATCCTTTGTTCTCAAGCCAGGCGCCGATCCAGTATTTCGTGCGGGCGGCCGTCGAACCGGAGGAAACGGTGGACGTTGCCTGCTCGAATGGTATCTCGGTCGAGGAATACGTCTTCCAATTCCCAAAGGACATGAAGATTCTTTCCGTGCCGGAGAACATGAACATCTCCAATGACTTTCTCTCTTATAACGCCAACTACCGCCTGAAGGGCAACATCCTGACGGTCAAGCGAACATTTGACGACAAAACGCGCGGAAATGTCTGTACTCCCGACGTAACCAACGCATACAAGGCGTTTGCCGCCAAGGTGCTGCCAAACATCAAGGCGCAGGTGGTCTATAAATAACCTTGGCACGGTTCGCACGCCCGGGTAACGCCACCCGGGTTCCTGCTCGCTCCCCGTTCCGGAAAATAATTCCGCCTCCTCCGTCCGGCTTTCCCGCCGGATGTCGTCTTTGGCCGCGTTCTGCGCCATCTGCTAGGCTTACAGCGTGAACGAACTGCTCACGCTCAACGAAATCGAATGCGAATACGACGGACGCCTCGCGGTGTGCGGGTTGTCGCTGCGCGTCAACCAGGGCGAGACTGTCTGTCTGCTCGGACCGAGCGGCTGCGGCAAGACCACGGTGCTGCGCGCCATCGCCGGTTTTCATCCACTGCGCGGCGGCGAGATACGAATTCACGGCACGACGGTTTCGGACCGGAACTACACCCTGCCTCCGGAACGGCGCCGCCTCGGCATGGTGTTCCAGGACCATGCGCTGTTCCCGCATCTGAACGTGGAGAACAACGTCGGCTTCGGCCTGCGTGGAATATCGCGAACGCAAAAGCAGGCGGTGGTCGGGAACATGCTCGATCTCACGGGCCTCGCCGGCCTGGGCGACCGTTACCCGCACGAACTCTCCGGCGGGCAGCAACAGCGGGTGGCGCTGGCGCGCGCGCTCGCGCCCGAGCCGGATCTGATTCTCCTCGACGAACCTTTTTCGAATCTCGACATCGAGCTGCGTGAGCGGCTCTCGGGCGAGGTGCGCGAAATTCTCAAGCGCCGCGGCACGACCGCGATCCTGGTGACGCACGACCAGCACGAGGCGTTCGCGCTCGGTGACACGGTCGGCGTGATGCACGAGGGCCGGCTGCTGCAGTGGGACACTCCTTATAATCTGTATCATGAACCGGGCAACCGGTTCGTCGCCGATTTCATCGGCCAGGGCGTGTTCCTGCGCGGCACGCTGCTCACGCCCGACACGGTGGAAACGGAAATCGGCATGCACCGGAGCAAGCGCGCCTACCCCTGGGAACGCGGAACGCGCGTCGAGGTGCTGCTGCGGCCGGACGACATCGTGCCCGACCCGGCCGGCCCGTTGCAGGCCGAAATCCTGCAGAAGGCGTTCCGCGGCGCGGAAATTCTCTACACTCTGCGGTTGCGTGGCGGAGGCCGGGTGTTGTCGCTGTTCCCGAGTCACGCCGATCACGCCATCGGCGAGCGCGTCGGCATCCGCGTGCAGGCCGATCACCTGGTGGCGTTTGCGCTGGACGGCGGCGATTCGTCCCGCGACGCGCCGGCGTTCTTCGGCCATGCCAGTCCCTTGCCCGATGGACCCGGGGAACCGCAGGGCGTATCGCGATATTGAGGACCGCCCGGGACCGCGTTTTTGGTCAAAACCTCCCCGAAGCCGCAGGCGCGCAAATCACCCGTGCGACCGGCCGTACAACGGCTAAAATCAGGTTTACAGCAGGGTTTTGCTAAAATACTCTTGAGCTGAGGGATCCGTGGAAAAAAAGATATTACGCCTGCTGATTGTCGACGACTCGCCGGACGATGCCGAGCTTGCCGTCGCCACGTTGCGCAAAGGCGGCTTCCTGCTCAAGAACCAGCGCGTGCAGGACCTCGCCTCGATGCAGGCGGCGCTGGACAAGGGAACCTGGGACGTGGTGTTGTCGGAATACACGCTCCCGCACTTCGGCGCCCAGCTCGCACTCGATCTCGTCAAGCGCGCCCATCTCGACATTCCGTTCATCGTCGTCACCCGCAACATCCGCGACCAGGACCTGGTCAAGATCATGCACAACGGCGCGCACGACGTCGTGATGAAGAGCCAGGCGGCGCGCCTGGCGCCGGTGGTGGAACGCGAATTGCGCGTGACCGAGGAACGCCGCCAGTTGCGGCAGATGTCGCAAACGCTCCAGGAAGTCGAAAACAAGAACCGCGCCATCATCGCCGGCTCGCGCGAGGCCATCGGCTACTGCCAGGAAGGCATGCACATCGACGCCAACAAAACCTATCTCGAGCTGTTTGGATACGAGGACCTGAGCGAGATCGAAGGCGTGCCGGTGCTGAACCTGATCGAAAAGTCCGACCACGTACGCTTCAAGGAATACCTGCGCAAGGCGGCGTCGCCGAATCCCGCGGAGCCGCAGGAATTCCTGTCCGTCAAGAAAGACGGCGGTCACTTCCACGCGGAAGTCGCGATTTCATCGATCCTCCTCAACGGCGAGAACTGCACCCAGTTCCTGGTCACCGACGTCTCCAAGCGCAAGGCGGTCGAGAACCGGCTGCAATACCTCAATCAGCACGATCCGCTCACCGGTCTTTTCAACCGACATCACTTCACGCAGGAACTGACCCATGCCATCGAACGGGTCAAGACCGGCGACGGCCGCAGCGCCCTGCTCTATCTCGATCTCAACGAACTCAAGGAGATCAACGACAGCCTCGGTCACGCCGCCGGCGACCGGCTGCTGCTCAAGATCGCGCGGCTGTTCCGCGACAAGCTCGGCGAGAACACCCTGCTGGCGCGGTTCAGCGGCGATGAATTCACCGCCCTGCTCCATGACATGTCGGAGGATCAGATCAAGACAGCGGTAACGGAATTGCTCGCGGCCCTCAAGGAAACCAGTTTCACCGAGGGAGGCAAGGCATTCCGCTGCGACGGCACCATCGGCGTGGTCGTGATCGACAAACACAGCGACAGCGCGCAGGCGGTTCTGAACAAGGCTTATCAGACCTGCCAGCACAACCGCCCGCACAAGGCGGCTCCCGCCGCCGCGCCGGCGGCGCCGCAACATGCCGCGCCATCCGTCGCGCCCGCGCCTCCCGTCACTGCCGCGGCGGCGGAAATCCCGGCGGCGAGTCCGCGCCGGGAAGCGCCGGTCATGCCGGCGGCGGTCGTGGACTGGGAGGTGCGCCTCAAAACCGCGCTCGAGAAGGACGGCTTCCAGCTCGCGTACCAGCCGATCGTCAATCTGCACGGCGACCCGGCGGAATATTTCGAAGTACTGTTGCGACTGGTCGGCCGCCACGGCGAACTGATCCACGCCGGCGAATTCATGGCCGCGGCCGAACATCTCGGACTGCTGGCCGCGATCGACCGCTGGGTGATACGCCAGTCGATCCAGTCCCTGGCGGCGTTGCACGCCGAAGGCAGACAGGCGAGCTTCTTCATCAACCTGTGTCCGGCGGCGCTCAAGGACCCCGAACTTCTGTCCCTGCTTCAGAAACAACTGACGAGCGCGCGGCTCAAACCCCAGTTCATGGTGCTCGAAGCCGACGAATCGGCGGTCATGGCCAGCCCCGGAGACTCCGCGATGTTCATGCAGGCGGCGCGCCGGATCGGCTGCCGGTTCTCGGTCGATAATTTCGGCAACAATCTCGCCACGCTCAACAAACTGCGCGACATGCCCATCGACTTCCTCAAGATCTCGGGCTCGCTGATCCGCAACCTGTCCACGGATGAACTCACCCGCACCTCGCTCAAGGCGATCATCGATCTCGCCAAGTCCATGAACAAGCAGACCATCGCCAAATTCGTCGAGAAGGCCGACGATCTCGGGATTCTCTGGAATCTCGGATTCGACTACGTGCAGGGAAATTATTTCCAGCAGGCCGATGCGCAGCTCGATTACGAGTTCGCCGACGAAACCACGCTTTCCTCCGACACCGCCTCGCCCACCTGGGTGGCCTCGCGCCGCTGAATCCCGCGTTTCCGCTTCTATTCCGGCGGCGGACCGCCGTTGCCTCCGCGCGTCCTGACCTTATAATAAGCGGCCTTTGATCCACGCAAGGGACGTTCTGATGGTTTTGCCCGATGGAAAAACATATTATCCATTAAAGTTCCGTGCCCACGGGTAACGGGTAATTTGAACGATTCAGAACGTCCCAAGGTCATTCCATGTCCGGTCAGTTCATTTTTACCATGCATCGCGTCAGCAAGATCGTGCCGCCGAACCGCACGATCCTGAAGGATATTTCGCTTTCCTTCTTTCCCGGCGCCAAGATCGGCGTGCTCGGCCTGAACGGCTCGGGAAAATCCTCGTTGCTGCGCATCATGGCCGGTGTCGACCAGGAATACGACGGCGAGGCGCGCCCGCAACCCAATATCCATATCGGTTTTCTGCCGCAGGAGCCGCAGCTCGATCCGAAAAAGGACGTGCGCGGCAACGTCGAGGAAGCGGTCGCGGAAACCAAGGCGCTGCTCGACAAATTCAACGAAATCAGCATGAAATTCGGCGAACCGATGAGCGACGACGAGATGAACAAGCTCATCGAGCAACAGGGGAAACTCCAGGAAAAAATCGACGCCGCCGGCGCCTGGGACCTCGACCGCAAGCTCGAAATCGCCGCCGACGCGCTGCGCCTGCCGCCGTGGGACGCGGACGTGACCAAACTCTCCGGCGGCGAGCGCCGGCGCGTGGCGCTGTGCCGGCTGCTGTTGTCGCAGCCCGACATGCTGCTGCTCGACGAACCGACCAACCATCTCGACGCCGAATCCGTCGCCTGGCTCGAGCGCTTCCTGCACGATTACCCGGGAACCGTGGTGGCCGTCACCCACGACCGTTATTTTCTCGACAAC
>JACQER010000106.1 GCA_016200465.1 Gammaproteobacteria bacterium
CCTTCCACGCAACTGCGGCCGGATCTGAATCTGAACACCGGCGTGCGTTACCGGGGAGTCTGACGCATGGCACACGCTCACTACAACATGATCGAAGGCCGCAGCGCCGGCTTCTACGCGGTGCTGGGCCTGCTCGGCGCCATCACCCTCGCGGGCCTCGGCGCCGCCCTGTACATGGAGCACCACGGCCACTGGATCACCGGCATGACCAACCAGGTCATGTGGGGCACGCCGCACGTGTTCGCGGTGTTCCTGATCGTCGCCGCCTCGGGCGCGCTCAACGTCGCCTCCATCGCCTCGGTCTTCGGGCGTCAACTGTACAAGCCGCTGGCGCGGCTCTCGGCGCTGCTCTCGATCACCCTGCTGGCCGGCGGCCTCGCGGTGCTGGTGCTCGATCTCGGGCGTCCGGACCGGCTGATCGTGGCCATGACCTATTACAACTTCAAGTCCATCTTCGCGTGGAACATCTTCCTCTACACCGGCTTCTTCGGCATCGTCGCGGTCTATCTGTGGATGATGATGGAACGGCGCATGAACGATTACAGCAAGCCGGTCGGCATGTTCGCCTTCCTCTGGCGGCTGACGCTCACCACCGGTACCGGCTCGATTTTCGGATTTCTCGTCGCGCGCGACGGCTACGATACGGCGATCATGGCGCCGATGTTCATCATCATGTCTTTCGCCTACGGCCTCGCGATCTACCTCGTGGTGCTCATGGCGGCCATGCGCTGGTCCGGCCGGGAACTCGGTGACGTCGTGTTCGGCCGCCTGCGCAACCTGCTCGGCGTGTTCGTCGCCGCGGTGCTTTATTTCGTGACGGTGTACCACCTGACCAATCTCTATATCACCCAGCGCCACGGCGTCGAGGGGTTCATCCTGCTGAATGGCGGCCAGTTCACGACGATGTTCTGGCTCGGCCAGATCATGCTGGGCGGCGTTGTCCCGCTCGTCATCCTGTTCTCGCGTCTCGGCCAGTCACGCGCCTTGGTGGTATTGGCGTCGGTTCTCGTCGTCCTCGGCGGCCTGGCGCAGATGTACGTCACCATCATCGGCGGGCAGGCCTATCCGATGCCGCTCATGCCCGGCAAGGAAGTCGTCGCCAGCAGCTTCTTCGACGGCATGGTCGCGAGCTACTCGCCCAGCCTGCCCGAGGTGGTGCTCGGTGTGGGAGGTATCGGACTGGC
>JACQER010000107.1 GCA_016200465.1 Gammaproteobacteria bacterium
CGCTTACGGTTCGCCGACGGTGCTGGTGAATGGCAAGGATGTCGCCGGATCGGATACCGCCGATGCCGCCTGCTGCCGGATTTACACCAGTGGCGAGGGCAGACATCAGGGCGCGCCGCCGGTCGCGCTGATTGTCACCGCACTTGCCGGAAGCGCCAAGGCCGGGAGGCTCGGGCGTGACGCCATTCCTCTGCTGCCGGCGGTCGGAACCGCGCTCCTGCCGAAACTGGTATGCCCGGCATGCTGGCCGGCATACGCCGGAATCCTGAGCGCACTGGGTTTCGGCTTCGTCAACTACAGTCCGTTCCTGTTGCCGCTCACCGCCCTGTTCCTGGTGGCGGTGCTGGTCACGCTGGCCTGGCGCGCGAAAACACGGCGGGGTTACGTCCCGCTCGCGACGGGCGTCGTCGCCGCGGTCATCGTACTCGTGGGGAAATTCCATTTCGAATCCGACCCCGCGACCTACGCCGGCATTGCGTTGCTCGTCGGCGCTTCCCTCTGGAACGCCTGGCCGCGCCGGAATCAAACCGTGTCTTGTCCCGTCTGTATCAAAGGAGGTATGTCATGACCACGAAACGCCAAATCGAAGTTTTCAGCGCCGGTTGTCCGGTGTGCGAAGACGCCATCGCGCTCGTCCGGCGCCTCGCCTGCTCCTCATGCGAGGTGACCGTGCTCGACGTGAAAAAACCCGATGTCGCCGCGCGCGCGAAACGACTGGGCATACGTTCGGTCCCGGCGGTAACCGTCAACGGCGCGCTCGCCGATTGCTGCACGGGCCGCGGCCCGGATGAAAAAACGCTGCGTGCGGCCGGAATCGGGCAACCGCTGTAATCCCATGGGAGCGACTGCGATGCCCGTGGCGGAGATGACGATCGGCCGGCTGGCGCGCGCGGCCGGCGTCAACATCGAAACTATCCGCTACTACCAGCGCCGCGGGCTTCTCGCCACGCCGCGCAGGCCGCCTCAAGGCGTGCGCCGTTATCCCGAGGAGACGCTCGCGCGGCTGCGTTTCATCAAACGCGCGCAGGAGCTGGGTTTCACGCTGCGCGAAATCGTCGAGCTACTGAAGTTGGGCGATGGTTCCTGCAAGGAAACCCGGGCGATTGCGGAGCACCGGCTCACGGACATCGAAACACGTATTCGCGATCTGCAATCCATGCATGCCACGCTCGATAAACTCGTCCGCACCTGCCGCGCGGGCAATCGTCCTCCCTGTCCCATTATCGCGTGTTTGGAACACGACATCGAATAATCTGACGACGGAAATCAACCACGCTTGCGCACGTAGTAGCGGAACGTCTTGCCGTCCTCGTCGATGCGCAACAGTTGATGCCCGGTGCGATCGCACCAGGCGGGGATGTCCATGCGCGAACCGGTGTCGGTCGAAATCAGCTCCAGCACCTCGCCCGGCTGCATCGTCTTGATCGCGCGATGCGCTTCGCGCAGCGGGCCCGGGCAGCATTCGCCCGAGGTGTCCACTGTCCGGTCAGGTTTTTCTTGGCTCAAGCTTGCCCTCCCTTATTAGCATTTACCCTGTGGATGCCATGATTTGATGATTATTTACCGCAAAGTCGCGAAGGGTGAGGTGGGGTTTTTGCGAATGTTCAGTGAACATTCGCGCCGCCGAACGGGTGCAACGGATTTTGTTGCACCCCGGGCCGCAATGTCAAGAAATGCCTTTGCGCTCTTTGCGCCTTTGCGGTGAGAAACAGTATTCTCAGGATTTCCCTAACGCATCCCACCGCCGGGGCCGGATATAATCCGGCACCATGGGCCGCAACCGACTCCCCCAACCGAAAGCATCTGCCTACATCACGCCCGAGGGCGCGTCGCGCCTGCGCGAGGAACTGGATCACCTGTGGCGCGTGAAACGTCCGCGGGTGACGCAAGCGGTGTCGGAAGCAGCGGCGCAGGGCGACCGCTCGGAAAACGCCGAATACATTTACGGCAAGAAGCAACTGCGCGAGATCGACCGGCGCATCCGCTTCCTGCAGAAGCGTCTCGACGCGCTCGTGATCGTGGATCGCGCCCCGCAAGACACTTCGCGCGTTTATTTTGGTGCCTGGGTGCGGCTGGAAACCGACCGCGGCGAAACCGTGGAATACCGCATCGTCGGGCCGGACGAATTCGATCTCGACAAGGGCCTGATCAGCATCGACTCGCCGCTCGCGCGTGCGCTGCTCAAGAAAACCATCGACGACGAAGTGGCTCTCGCGCTGCCGCGGGGACGAACCGTTTATACCGTTCTGGAAATCCGCTATTCGCCGTTCAGGCGCGCAGGCTGAATTTTCAAGCGCGCAGCGGTTACCCGAAACATCTTCAGGCGGCCGCGGGATTGCCGGGGGGCAGGACGGATTTCGGTTCGAACCCCGCCAGTTTCGGGACATCGAGCGTCTCGAGCTGTGCCCTGAAATCCCCGGCGGGAATGGCAGGACCGAAAAGATGTCCCTGCATCTCGTGGCAGCCGATGGTTTTGAGAAACCGCGCCTGCTCGCGGGTTTCGACGCCTTCGGCGAGGATGCCGAGACGCAGGCTCTTGGCCATGACCGCGATCGTGGTGGTGATGGCGGCATCGCCGCGATTGCGCACCACATCGCTGATGAACGAGCTGTCGATCTTGAGCAGGTCGATCGGAAACCGTCGCAGGTAGTTGAGCGAGGAATAACCGGTTCCAAAATCGTCGATCGAGAGCGATACGCCGATGTCCTTGAGGTCACGCATCAGACCCAACGCCTGCTCGGCGTCGTCCACCAGCACGGTTTCAGTGAGTTCCAGTTCGAGAAAACGCGGCGGCAGTCCGCTCTCCACGAGCGCATGCCGCACGCTGGCCAGCAACGACCCGGAGCGGAACTGCTTCATGGAAAGATTCACGGACACGCTCAGGGAAGCTTGTCCGGCATCGTGCCACTCCTTGCATTGGCGGCATGCCTGCCGCAGCACCCATTCGCCCACCGGAATCACCAGACCGGTGTCTTCCAGAAGCGGGATAAACTTGTCCGGCAGGATCAGGCCACGGTCGGGATGCTGCCAGCGCAGCAAAGCCTCCGCTCCCACCACCTTTCCCGTGGCGGTGTTGACCCGTGGCTGATAGTAAACATGGAATTCGTTGTTTTGCAGCGCCCGGCGCAGCCCCAGTTCATACTCGAAGCTTTCCTGGGCCCGGGCGTCCATTTCCTGCGTATAAAAGACGTACCGGTTACGTCCGGATTCCTTGGCCTCGTGCATCGCCGCGTTCGCGTCCTTCAGCAATCGCTGGACGTCCTGCGTGGCGCCGGGATGAATCGAAATGCCGATACTCGCGGTAACGATGATTTCGCGATCACCAAGTTTCATCGGCTCGGAGAATTTCTGTATCAGTCGCGTCGCCACCTGTGCGGCATCGTCGCTCGCGGTCAGGCGCTCGAGAACCACGGTAAACTCGTCACCGCCGATCCGGCAGGCCGTGTCCGAGGCGCGCAGGCAGGCGCGAATGCGTTTCGCGGCCTCGACCAGCACGGCGTCTCCCCCCTCGTGCCCCAGGCTGTCGTTGACGACCTTGAAGCGGTCGATGTCGATGAACATGATTCCCAACGGAGTGTTCGTGCGCTGGGCCACCGTCACGGCATGCTGGAACCTGTCCTTGAACAGCGCGCGGTTCGGCAGGCCGGTCAGGGGATCATGATAGGCCATGTAATGAATCTGTTCCGCCTGCGCTTTGCGTTCCTCGTTTTCATGCGCCTTGATGATGCGGTCGGCGCGGCGCACGATCATGAGCAGAAACAGGTACAGCATGAACAGCATGACTGTGACACCGCCGAAGACGGTGCGCTCGGTGCGCTGGATGCCCTCGACGAGCGAGGTCACGTCCGAGTAAACCTCGAAGACGCCTTCGATCGGACCGCCTGGCGTCCGGCGCGCGGGAATATAGGTCGAGAGGAGATTGGCGTTCTCCATTACCCGTTCCGTGGCGGAAAATTGACCCCTGAATACAAGATCGCTCGTGGTCTTGCCGGTAACGGCTTTAACGATGCCATCGTCGTCCTCTTCGGCCTCGCCGATCTGTTTCGCTTCAGTCGAGAAAACCGTAACGCCCGACAGGTTATAGATCTTGACCTTGACCACCCGCAGCCCGCGGATTTTCTGGAGCACTTCGTCTCGCAGGCTGGCGATCTCGGGCTGCGCCGCCAGCTCCCGCGGCGGAATGCCGGACGTACGCGCGACAAAGTCGGCGTAGCGCGGCCAGATGGTGTTGGACAGGGCCTGGGTGATCGAGACGTTGTTCTGGGTCTCGTGCTCGATGAGCGCGCTCACCGATATGTTCCGGTAAAACAGGCTGAGAACCATGGCCACGATCACGATGCCGAGAAAACTCGCGATCGAAAACGTGCGCGTGAGCCGGAACATTACTCGCCCCCGGGCGCGGAGTCCGGCCGTGCAAAAGATATGATTCGATTCATCGGCGCTGTCTGTTACAGGTTTTTCTCCGGTTACGACAGCGCGGCCCTGTATGCCGGTTCAGGCGACGTCCGGAAGAAACTCGAACTCGAGGAGCTCCATGCCGGGAATCAGGGTACGCTGCACCACCACGCCATACTGGCATGCGATGTCCGGCAGCGCTTCGCGCGACCTTGTCACCACGCTGCGTTTCCGCTTGCCGCCGGGCACTGTTCGCATCCGTTGTCCGTGCTGCCGGCTTCCGGTCCGGGTTTCCATGGCCTGCTCCCTTAAGCTAACTACCTTCTAAAGCTGCATAGGTTGTGCCAAAACCGGGTCATACACGGGAAATAGAGGCATTTCATGGGTTATTTACTGAACCACGGGGGTATTGGCAGGGGAGCTTGGGACAATTCAATGCCCCATTCAGCCGGAAACAGCCGATACCTTGAAGGTACTCTCAAGACGCTAGGCGCCACCCAGGTACATGCGCCGCACGTCCGGGTTGGCGAGCAGATCCGCCCCCGAGCCGGTGAAGCGGTTGTGTCCGAGTTCCAAGGCGTAACCGCGGTCGGACAGTTCCAGCGCCCGCGCCGCGTTCTGTTCCACCATCAGCAGGGTGCGACCCTGGCTTTTGAGCGCGAGCAACTGGTCGAAAATCAGGTCGACGTATTTGGGCGACAGCCCGAGGGACGGTTCGTCCAGAATCACCAGCCGCGGATTGAGCATGAGCGCGCGTCCGATGGCCAGCATCTGCTGCTCGCCACCGGAAAGTTTTCCGGCCGGCTGGTGACGCCGCTCGTGCAGGCGCGGGAACTGCTCGAACACCGCCTGCACCGCTTCGCGGCGTTTGCGCGGATCGCGTTGCAGGAACGCGCCCATTTCCAGATTGTCGGCCACGGTCATCTGCGCGAACACGATGCGTCCCTGCGGCACGTAGGTGACGCCCAGTGACGGGATGACGTGCGCCGGCGAATTGGTAATGTCGAGCCCGTCGAACACGACGCTGCCCCGCTGCGCCGGCACCAGGCCGATGACCGCCTTGATGACCGTGGATTTTCCGGCGCCGTTGGGACCGATGATGGAAACGATCTCGCCCTGGTGGACCTCGAGATTGACGCCGAACAGCACCTGCACCGCTCCGTAGGAAACCTCCAGATCACGAATGCTCAGCAATGGCTCGGTCATGCCGCACCGTGCTTGCGGGATTTTCCGAAATAGGCTTCCAGCACGCGCTCGTCGTTGCGGATCGCGGCGAAATCGCCGTGCGCGATGATCTCGCCCTCGCTCAGCACGTAAACCTTGGAACAGAGGTCGGCGATGACCTCCATGTTGTGCTCGATCACGAGAAACGTGGTGCCGAGACCGTTCAGGTGCCGCACCATGTCCCACAGCGTCTGTCGCAGCGTCGGGTTGACGCCGGCCGCCGGCTCGTCGAGCAGGATCAACGCCGGATCGCTCATGAGCACGCGCAGGAATTCGACAAGTTTCTGCTGACCGTAGGAAAGATTTTTTCCCAGCACCGCGGCGTATTCGCGGAGGTTGACGCGCTCGAGCAAGCCGAGCGCGCGTTCGGTGACGCTGCGGTCGTGACGGCTGCCGGCGACGACGAGGTTCTCCAGCACCGTGAGCTCCGGAAAAACGCGCGACAGCTGGAAGGTGCGCGCCAGGCCGCGGCGATAGATCTGCGACGGCCGGCGGCCGAGAATCGACTCGCGGTCGAAGGTGACGGTACCGGTGGCGCCGCGGTCGAGTCCCGAGATCACCTGAAACAGCGTGGTCTTGCCCGAGCCGTTGGGGCCGATCAGGCCGGTGATGGAACCGCGCGCGACGTGCAGATCCACGCCGCGCAACGCCTGCACGCCGCCGAAGTCGCGGCTCAGATCATAAACGCTCAAAATATGTTTAGAGCTATCAGCCATCAGCGGTCAGCTCTCAGCTTTACAATAAAAGAGGCAAGCATGCGTTTGACTTCGGTAATTTCTGCGTCAATGCCATTGATGCTCTGAGAAGTCAGATAATTCAGATCTTGTAGAAGCATAACAAGATATTCCAACTCGCTTGCAGAACCCATTGCTATTTCAAGGAAACGGGCCAATTCATTGTCAGTGTTCCTGCCGCATCCTTCTGCAATATTGGCGGGAATCGAAACAGCGGCCCGGCGAATCTGGCTTGTAATCCCATACTGTTCTTCGCGTGGAAGCAAGGTCGAAACTTTGTAAACCTTTTTTAATGTTAAGGCATGCGATTTTTGCCATACCTTTAAATCTCTAAAACTTTTCATGCAGCCTCTGACATTAGCTGATAGCTGACCGCTGACTGCTGATCGCTCATCTCAGAACGTCGGGACGCGTCCGCTGCCGGTCGCGCAGGATGGAAATGAGGCCGCCCGGCAGATACAGCACCACGACCAGCAGCAGCACGCCGAGCGCCGCGAGGTGCGCCGCCGGGAACTGCGCCCACAGCAGTTCGCGCAGCACCATCACCGTGCCGGCGCCGATGATCGGCCCCCAGACCGTGCCGCTGCCGCCGAACAGCACCACCACGATCATCTCGATGTTGCGTGCGTGCTCGAACGCGGAGCTTGGATTGATGTAGCTGGTGTACATGACGTACACCGCGCCGACCGCGCCCGGAATCAGCGCCGAGAGCACGAACGCGATCACCTTGTTGAGCGTGGTGTTGACGCCCACCATTTCCGCCGCCTCCTCGTCCTCGCGGATGGCGCGCAGTTCCAGGCCGAAGCGGCTGCGATGAATCCCGGCCACCAGCAGCGTCGCGCCCAGCGCCAGCGCGAACATGGTGAAATATTTGACGTCGAGCGACGGCAGCAGCTCGGGCGAAAGCGTGAGGCCGGTGCCGCCGTGCGTGACGTCCACCCAGAGCGTGGCGACGATGCGTCCGACCTCGTTCAGACCGAGCATGGCAATCGCGAAATACGGGCCGCGCAGGCGCAGCGTCAGGAAACCGAGCGGCACGGCGAGCAACAAGGCGATGCCGGCGCCCTTCATCACCGCGAGCCACCACGGGAATCCCCAAGTCAGGAACAGCGCGCCGGCATAGGCGCCGACGCCGAAGAACGCCGCGTGTCCGAAGGACACGTAACCAGTCATGCCCGAGATCAGATTCCAGGCCTGCGCCAGCGCGATGACGAGGAACACCTGGAGCAGAAAGGATTGCTGATAGTCGTTGAGCCCGAGCGGCGCCAGCGACGCGAGCACCACGAGCACGACGCCGATCCAGCCGCTGTTGAAACGCCGTCCGCCGTCAGGCACGCGCCACCCCCTTGAGCCCGGTCGGCCGGATCAGCAGCACGGTCACCAGCAGCAGGTACGCCACCGCCTCGGCCCATTGGGTCGAGGCGAATCCGCCGACGAACGCCTCGACCACGCCCAGCAGGATGCCGCCGTAGAACGCGCCGACGAAATTGCCCATGCCGCCGATGATGATGATGGCGAAACACTTCTGGATGAAATCCACGCCCGATCCGGGCCAGAACGAGTAGATCACGGAGAGCATGACGCCGGCGGCGCCGGCCATGGCCGCAGCCATGCCGAACGTGAGCATGCGGATTCTGCGCACGTCGATGCCGCAGATCGCGGCCACCTGGGCGTGCTCCGATACCGCGCGAATGGCCTTGCCGAGACGCGTGCGCTCCAGGAACAAATACACGCCCACGGTCAACAACAGCGAGATCAGGCCGGCCGTGACGCGCGGCTTCGAGACGGCCAGCTCGTCGATAAGGAACGATCCCTGAAGCGCCGGTATCGATTTGAAATCGGCGCTGAACAGCAGCAGCCCCAGGTTGATCAGGATGATCGACAGTCCGTAGGTCGCGAGCAGCGAGGTCAGCATCGGACGCCCCACCACGCGTTCGATCAGAAAGCGCTGGAGATAGTAGCCTACGAAGAAGATCGCCGGCACGATGAGCAGCAGCGAAACCAGCGGATGCAGGCCAAAAACGGTGAAAAGCACGTAGGCGCCGAAAGCACCCATCAGCATCAGCTCGGCGTGCGCCAGGTTGATGACGCGCATCACCCCGAACACTAGGTTCAGCCCGCAGGCGAGCAGCGCATACAGCGCGCCCGCGAGCAACCCGCCGATCAGGAGCTGCAGCAGGATCTCGGGTTCGAGCAGTTCCATGGGAAAGCTTTCAGCAATCAGCGATCAGCTTTCAGTCAGACACGGCCCCGCTTTTGCTGATCGCTGAAAGCCGGGGGCTGATCGCTATCTTTTCCCCCAGTCCTTGAACGGATAAACCACCTTGGCGGTCGCGGCCTCGACCGGCAAGACGATATGGCGCTCGCCGGCGAGCCATTGCACGGCGTAAGCCGGCTTGCCGATCTGCCTGCCGGTCGCGTCCACCTTGAAGCGGCCAAAGGCGTTGACGGTATCGAGCGCGAACAGCGCCGCACGCACCTTGTCGGGATCGGTCGAACCGGCCTTCTTGACCGCCGCCTCGAGCACGTAGCCCGCACCATAACCTCCGCCCGCGTGGTAACCCGGCTCGTGGCCGTACTTGGCCTTGTACTTCTCGGCGAATTCCTTGGCGCCCGGAAGCTTGAGCGTCGGCTCCCACTGGGTGTTGCCCATGACACCCTCGGCGTCGAGGCCGAGATTCTGACCGAAGTCGGGAAGACCGGGGCCCACGGCGAACGCGAAGATCTTGGCGTACAACCGGTTCTCCTTCGCCTGGCGCATGAACGCGGTGGAGTCCGGCAGATAGGAGCCGCCGATCACCATGTCGGGTTTCCTGGCCTTGATTTTGATGATCATGGACGAGAAATCGGTCGAGGCCTTGCCATATTCCTCCTCGAACACGATCTGCATGCCGAGTTTCTTGGCCTTGTCCTTGACGCCGGCAGCGACACCGCGCGGGAACGCGGTGTTCTCGTAGATCAGCGCGATCTTCTTGAGGCCCTTGGACTTGCCCAGATCGAGAATCTGGTCCATGTAGAGCTCGGCCAGCGTGTACAGGCCGAAGGTATTTTTATAACCGCGCTCCCATATCTCGCTCGCGGAGGCGCCGGAGGACACCATGGGCATGCCATGTTTCTCGGCGACGGTGCTGGCGGCCATGGTGACGTCGGAGGAATAAGGGCCGATCAGCAGGTCCACCTTGTCGTCGGTGATGAGTTTCTCGTAAAGCTTGGCGCCGGTTTCCGGTTTGGACTCGTCGTCGTAATGTACCAGCTTCACCTTCTGGCCGAGCAGTCCGCCGCGCGCGTTGACCTCGTCGACCCACATCTGGAAGCCCTGCAACTGCTCCTGCCCGGTGCGCGCGTACTTGCCGGTGAGCGCCACCGACGTGCCGACCACAATATCTTTGGCTTGGGTAACCGGGGGGAAAACCATGGCAGCGAGAACCAGGGAAAATAAAACGGACAGCGATAGCCGGCGTTTCATAATGAACTCCTCCTTAAGTTGCCGCGCGGTGCGGCAGGGGCCATGAGCTTGCTACCATACCACAGACAAACCAAGGCAAAAACCGTGCACGGCAAGGGGTGGGAACCTTTGAGCAAGTCAGCACGTCTTGTAGTCAGTGAAAACATCCCTTGGGATAAAAACCATGTCCACCGGAACAAATGGAAGCAACCGTTATCTCTTTATTGTCACAGGCTTCGATCAGGAACCCGACCGCACTGCCGCACCCCTGGTACTGGCCAACAACGCCCTCGCCGCCGGGGGCGACGTGCTCGTGTGGGTCACACACGAAGGCACGAAACTCGCCAAGAACGGCGAGGCAAACGCCATTACGCCCACGAGCTTCCCCAATCTTGGAGAGCTTGTCAGCCATTACATCGGGGCCGGGGGGCGAATCGGCATTTGCCCACCCTGCGGCAAGACCCACGGTGTGACCGAGAACAACATGGTGCCCAACGCCGGCTGGATGGGCGCGCAGGCGCTGCTGGCCGAAATGCCGGGGCGCCAGATGCTGTCGTTCTAGTCCTCGGCGCCGCACCGACCCGGGCGCCGGCAACGGCAAAGGGGTATAAAAAGGGCGCATGAACCAGGAACCTTCCGGTCTCCGGATGCGTCCTTGTACCAATAACAACTGCCCGTCGTAAACTACAGCAACGGGTTTCCACCATGGAGAAGGCGTGACATGGGCCATCAACCCATCACCCCGGACATGACCGTATGGAGCGTCTACAGACGCTATCCGCAGACGCTGGATGTGTTTTTCTCCCTCGGCTGCCCGGACATACGCCAGGGCCTGTTTCCACTCGCGATGCGGTTCATGAAGCTCAAATGGGCCGCGCGGGCACACAAGATTCCGGTCGAGGATATGATCCAAGCC
>JACQER010000120.1 GCA_016200465.1 Gammaproteobacteria bacterium
CTCCATTCCCAGAATTTCCGCCATCCTTTTGCGCGTCGATTCCGGTTCACGCGCCAAGACGGCGTCCGCACTGGCAGCTACGTCCAGCATGTGGAGAATGAGGGGATGCCACCCCGAGCCACCGTTTCTGCTCGTCTTCGCCCAAAGGTTTGCTAATGCCTTGTCCATCACACCTATTTAATACCCTTCGTTGACTATCTACCGAACTGTACCCTGTGTATTGTCTCATCCGATGAGACTCCCCAGTCATTGCCGATACCGTGAAGCCGCTCGAAGAAGCTGTTCCAAGACTTTCTTGCGCAAGGATTTCGGGTGTAGGACTTCGACGTCCGGGCCGTGTTTCAGGATGTCGAGGACGAGCTCCCGGTCATCGGAATAGGGGATTTCGAGGATGTAATGGCCGTCCTCGAAGCGGCCTTTCTGCTGCGGGTGCCAGAGTTCCTCGGCCACCCAGCGGGCGCGCTCGGGCGAGAAACGCAGGATGGCCTTGCGCTTCGGGCGGCCAGAGAAGATGCCGTAACTTTCGGTGAAGTAACGATTCAGGCGTTCCTCGGAAATGTCCTTGGCGCGTTCATCGAGCAGGCGCGGTTCGCGAATGCGTTCGACGGCGAAGGTGCGCAGCGCCCGCTTGCCGTGGTCCCAGGCGTCGAGATACCAGTTATCGCGGTAATACACCAGCCGTTGCGGCGAAACGGTCCGGTCGGTGATGTCGCCGCGGGCGCGACCGTGGTAGTGGAAGCTCAGTCGCCTGCGAGCCAGCAGCGCGTGCGCCACCAATTGAAAGCAGGCCGGTTCAGTGTGACGCGCGGCTTGCGGGAGAATCCGGATGCGGCGGGCGATTTCCTTGAGTGTCTGATCCTTGCTTTCGAGCAGCGCCTGGATGCGTTCCTTGAGCGGTTCGATATGCGGGGAGAGCAGGCCGGGTTCCAGGTTTTCAAGGAAGTGATGAAAGGTAAGGAGGGCGTGGGCTTCGCGGCTGCTGAACCATAACCCTGGTAGTTCATGGCGCAGCGCGTCGGGTGCGGGATCGTTGAGACGATAACCGCGCCGGACTTGATCGTAGACAATGGGTGTTTCCATCCGGTCGCGCAGGTATTCGAGGTCGCGGTGCAGGGTGGCGCGCGATACTTCGAGTTCCCGCAGTAGGGTCGCGGTCGGAACCGCGCCCACGCCGCGTAGCAGATTCTTGATCTTGTAGAAACGCTCGGAGCGGTCCATCCTTCCCCCTCCCGTTTGTTATTGGGGTAGTGAACCGCAAGCCGCCGCCAGAGGCAAGCTGGATATATTATATAAGGTGTCTGAAAAGAGGCTGCTTAACCAGCCTTGCACTTTAAATCAAAGCGCACTCCGGGAAGCCGTCATTCGCTCAATGGCAAGACACGCGCCCTCGATCGGCTTTCGTCAATAACGACCAATGCACCGGAAGACAACACCGATTCGAATTGACGCAATGCATTGACAACGAGGTTTTGAAAGCGATCGGAGAGTACGTCCTGCGCCCGGATCTGGATCACGCTGGGTGCCTTGGCTTCCGTGGCCGCCAAGATGGCGCTGAAATCAAGGTCATGAGTGAGGACAACGTAATCATTGGCCTTGGCATATTGCATAATGTGCTTATCTGATGCGGTTATTTTTCCTACGGAAGACCAGTGAACCGACTCCCAGCCGTGCTTGGCAAGAATCTCGCGCCAATAGGGCGAGAGATTCATGTCAATGAGAATTTTCATCCGCGCCCGAGCGGGACTTCAATTTCCTCCGCGCGCCAAGCCGCGTAAGCCAGCGCCTCCCGCAAGTCTTCTTTTTCGAGATACGGATAGGCCTTCAGAATTTCCTCCTCCGTGCGTCCGGCGGCGAGCAGGCCGACAATGGTACCGACCGTTACACGCATGCCGCGGATGCAGGGTTTCCCGCCCATGACGGCGGGATCGAGTGTGATTCTTTGCAGTTGGTTCATGGCATTTCCGTGTAAACCGTTGGAATGAATTGGATATTAAGCTGAAACCGGGAAACTAACCATAAGGAAATAATAGGTCACGCGGATGAAACGGTACAGCATCCACTCAGCAGACAGATTTACTTATTAAGGGTGAGCCCCTTATCCCGCCTTGCGATCCAGGCTGGGCGCGTGTTTCAGCACGTGCTTCAGGAATTCCCCGGTATGGGAAGCTGGGTGAAGGGCGACTTCCTCGGGCGTGCCGGCGGCCAGCACCTTGCCCCCGCCGTCGCCGCCTTCGGGGCCGAGATCGATGAGCCAGTCGGCGGTCTTGATGACGTCGAGATTGTGCTCGATCACCACCACCGTATTGCCGCGGTCGCGCAGCCGCATGAGCACCGTGAGCAACTGCTGGATGTCGTGGAAGTGCAGGCCCGTGGTGGGCTCGTCGAGGATATACAAGGTACGCCCGGTGTCGCGCTTGGACAGCTCGCGCGCCAGCTTGATGCGCTGCGCCTCGCCGCCGGAGAGCGTGGTGGCGCTCTGGCCGAGCGTGATGTAGGACAGTCCCACGTCCAGCAGCGTTTGCAGTTTCTGGTTCACCGCCGGAATGGCGCTGAAGAATCCCGCCGCCGTTTCCACGGTCATGGCCAGCACCTCGTCGATGGTCTTGTCCTTGTAACGGATGTCGAGGGTTTCGCGGTTGTAGCGCTTGCCGCGGCACACGTCGCACGGCACGTAGATGTCCGGGAGGAAATGCATCTCCACCTTGATCAGGCCGTCGCCCTGGCAGGCCTCGCAGCGCCCGCCGCGCACGTTGAAGGAGAAACGCCCCGGGCCGTAGCCGCGTTCGCGCGCCATCGGCGTGGCGGCGAAGAGTTCGCGGATCGGCGTGAACAGGCCGGTGTAGGTCGCCGGGTTGGAGCGCGGCGTGCGCCCGATCGGCGCCTGATCGATGTCCACGATCTTGTCGAACTGGTCGAGCCCGTCGATGGCGCGGCACGGCGCAGGTTCGAGCGCCGCCCCGTAGAGATGCTTGGCGACCGAGGCGTAAAGGGTGTCGTTGATCAGGGTCGACTTGCCCGAGCCGGACACGCCGGTAACGCAGGTGAAAAGCCCCACCGGAATCGATATATCCACGTTTTTCAGGTTGTTGCCGTTGGCGCCGCGGACGATCAACTGGCGCGCGGCGTCGTTCGGCGTGCGTTCGCGCGGCACGGTGATTTCGCGTTCGCCGCGCAGATAGGCGCCGGTGATCGAACGCGGATGACGCACGATATCCTCCGGTGCGCCTTGCGCCACGACCTCGCCGCCGTGCACGCCGGCCCCCGGGCCGATGTCGAGCACGTAATCCGCGGCGCGGATCGCCTCTTCGTCGTGCTCCACCACGATGACGGTGTTGCCCAGGTCGCGCAGCCGCCGCAGCGTGTCGAGCAGGCGCGCGTTGTCGCGCTGGTGCAGGCCGATGGACGGCTCGTCGAGCACGTACATGACGCCGACCAGGCCGGCGCCGATCTGGGAGGCGAGGCGGATGCGCTGCGCCTCGCCGCCGGAGAGCGTTTCCGCCGCGCGCGCCAGCGTCAGGTAATCGAGGCCGACGCTGACCAGAAAGCCGAGCCGGTTGACCACTTCCTTGACGATCTTGGCGGCGATTTCGCCGCGGCGTCCCTCCAGACGCAGGGCGTGGAAAAACTCCAGCGCCGCGCGGATCGGCATCCGGGTGACGGCATGCAGCGGCTGATCCTGGACATAAACATGCCGCGCCTCGATTTTCAGGCGCGAGCCGTCGCAGGCTTCGCACGGCTGATGGCTGAGAAACTTCGCCAGCTCCTCGCGCACGCCGCTGGATTCGGTCTCGCGGTAACGCCGTTCGATGTTGGGGATCACGCCCTCGAAGGCATGCTTGCGCCGCGAGTGCTGGCCACGCTCGCCGAAATAAGTGAAGGTGACGATCTCCTCGCCGCTGCCGCGCAGGATCACGTTGCGGATTTTTTCCGGGAGCTCGCCGAACGGCTTGTCGAGATCGAATCTATAGTGCTTCGCCAACGATTCCAGCATCTGGAAATAAAACGCGTTGCGCCGGTCCCAGCCGCGAATCGCACCGGCCGGGAGCGACAACGTCGGATCGCTGACCACGCGTTCCGGATCGAAGAACTGGCGCACGCCGAGCCCGTCGCAGGCCGGACAGGCGCCGGCCGGGTTGTTAAAGGAAAACAGGCGCGGCTCGAGTTCCGACAGGCTGTAACCGCAATGCGGGCAGGCGTAGCGCGCCGAGAAAACGATTTCCTGCGTGCTGTTGTTCTGTTCATCCAGCACCGCCACACGGATCAGTCCTTCTCCCAGGTTCGCCGCGGTCTCGAAGGATTCGGCCAGGCGCTGTTCCTGTCCCGGCTGCACCACGACCCGGTCCACCACCGCCTCGATGCTGTGTTTGGTATTTTTCTGGAGCGCCGGCGCTTCGTCGAGCGACACCACCGTGCCGTCGATGCGCGCGCGGATGTAGCCTTGGGCGCGCAGCCGGTCGAGGATGTGCAGATGCTCGCCCTTGCGTGCCTCGACCAGGGGCGCGAGCAGCATGAGCTTGGTGCCTTCGGGCAGCGCCATCACGTGGTCCACCATCTGGCTCACCGTCTGGGCGGACAGCGTCACGCCGTGTTCCGGGCAGCGCGGTTCGCCGACGCGCGCGTACAGCAGGCGCAGGTAGTCGTAGATTTCCGTGACCGTGCCGACCGTGGAGCGGGGGTTGTGCGAGGTGGATTTTTGCTCGATGGAAATCGCCGGGCTCAGTCCTTCGATCAGGTCCACGTCCGGTTTTTCCATGAGCGCCAGGAACTGGCGCGCGTACGCCGACAGCGATTCGACGTAGCGTCGTTGGCCCTCGGCGTAGAGCGTGTCGAAGGCGAGCGAGGACTTGCCCGAGCCGGACAGCCCGGTGATGACGATGAGTTTGTCGCGCGGCAGGTCGACGTCGATGTTCTTGAGGTTGTGCGTGCGTGCGCCGCGGATACGGATGGATTCCATCGTTGGGTGAGTTTTCGGGATTTCAGCCGCTTTAAAAAGGAACTGCTTCCGCCCTGCTGAGTCGAAGGGCAATCTGTTAATATACGCAAAACCGACAATTTTCCCAACCAAGCCTATCCAGAGCATGCTTTCCTCCGAACGGATGACCCCCCTCGAACTGCGGGC
>JACQER010000103.1 GCA_016200465.1 Gammaproteobacteria bacterium
ACCTCGGCCGGCATGCCGGTGGTGATCGCCCCGGGCGTCGGGTTCGAGCTGATCACGGTGATCTCGCTCGTGAGCGGCACGATGTTCATGATGTGGCTCGGCGAGCAGGTGACCGAGCGCGGCATCGGTAACGGCATATCGATGCTGATTTTCGCCGGTATCGTCGCCGGACTGCCGGGTGCGATCGCGCATACGCTGGATCTGGCGAGCCGCGGCACGTTCCAGCCGCTGTTCGTGCTGGTGCTGTTCGCCATCACGCTCGGCGTGACGGCTTTCGTGGTGTTCGTGGAGCGCGGGCAGCGGCGCATTACCGTGAATTACGCCAAGCGCCAGCAGGGGCGGCGCGTGCTGGCCGGGCAGTCGAGCCATCTGCCGCTGAAGATCAACATGTCGGGCGTGATCCCGCCGATCTTCGCTTCGAGCATCATCCTGTTGCCGGCCACCGTGGTGAGCTGGTTCGGGCAGGCGGAAGGCATGAACTGGCTGCGCGACATCGCCACGACGTTGTCGCCGGGACAGCCGATTTACGTGATTCTGTACGCGACGGCGATCGTGTTTTTCTGTTTCTTCTATACCGCCCTGGTGTTCAATCCCAAGGAAACGGCGGAGAATCTGAAGAAGTCCGGTGCGTTCATCCCGGGCATACGGCCGGGCGACCAGACCGCCAGCTACATCGACGGGGTGATGTCGCGGCTGACCCTGGGTGGCGCGGTGTACGTGACGCTGGTGTGCCTGCTGCCGGAGTTTCTGATCGTGAAGTGGAACGTGCCGTTCTACTTCGGCGGCACCTCGCTGCTGATCGTGGTGGTGGTGTGCATGGATTTCATGGCCCAGGTGCAGGCCCGCCTGATGTCGCACCAGTACGAGAGCCTGCTGCGCAAGGCCAACCTGACCGGCGGGATGGGGCTTCCAAGGTAGCGGTCAGCAGTCAGCGATCAGCGGTCAGCCGAGACAGGGCCGGGGGTAGCTGATCGCTGAGTGCTTATAGCTGATAGCGAGGTGTTATATGAAAGTAAGGGCATCGGTCAAGAAAATGTGCCGTAACTGCAAGATCGTGCGGCGCAAACGCGTGGTGCGGGTGATCTGTTCCGACCCGACCCACAAACAGCGGCAGGGTTAAAGCCCGCGCTAAATAGTTGATTTTTACCGGATGAATCAGTACCCTTGCGCGTTTTCCCGCAGGGGCGCGCAGCAGGAGAGACAGGCGAAATGGCCCGAATTGCAGGCATCAATCTACCGAACCAGAAGCATATCTGGGTCGCTTTGACGTCGATCTACGGGATCGGCAACACCCGCGCGCGCGGTATCTGCGCCGCCTCGGGCGTGTCCCCGACCGCCAAGGTGAAGGACCTGACCGACGCGGAAGTCGACAAGATCCGCCTCGAAGTGGCGAAGTTCACGGTCGAAGGCGATCTGCGCCGCACCGTGTCGATCAACATCAAGCGTCTGATGGATCTCGGCACCTACCGCGGCATGCGTCACCGCCGCGGTCTGCCGGTGCGCGGCCAGCGCACCAAGACCAACGCCCGTACCCGCAAGGGACCGCGCAAGAGCGTCATCCGCGGCACGGGCAAGCCGACCAGCGAATAAACCGGAACTGAATCATGGCTGACAATAAAACTGCCGCACCCGAATCCGCCGCCGCACCGGCCAAGGCGAAGAAACGCGTCAAGAAGAGCGTCTCCGAAGGCGTGGTGCATATCCACGCTTCGTTCAACAACACCATCGTCTCGATCAGCGACCGCCAGGGCAACGTCCTGTCCTGGGCGACCTGCGGCAACACCGGCTTCAAGGGTTCGCGCAAGAGCACGCCGTTCGCGGCCCAGGTGGCGGCCGACAAGGCGGGACGCGGCGCGCAGGAATACGGCGTGCGTTCGCTCGAAGTGCGCGTGAAAGGTCCGGGCCCGGGGCGCGAGTCCGCGGTGCGCGCGCTGCACGCGCTCGGATTCGAGATTGCCAACATCATCGACGTGACGCCGATGCCGCACAATGGCTGTCGTCCGGCCAAGCGTCGTCGCGTTTAAGTCTATTACGGAGAGAACCAGTCAGTGGCGCGTTATACCGATTCCAAGTGTCGTCAGTGC
>JACQER010000018.1 GCA_016200465.1 Gammaproteobacteria bacterium
TCTCAACTTTCCGAACCTGCTCGGCGAGCCGGACGACCCGGGCCGGCTCAGCGGCGCCATGTTCATCGGCACGCCCACGTATTACTTTTTTTCTCCCGACGGGAAATTCATGACCCAGCGCATCGGTCCGGTGACCCAGGCGCAGGCCGAGGACATCCTGCGCGGTCTCGAAAATCAGCGCCTCAAAACGCGGAATAAATAATTTTCACCGCCAGGACGCCAGGGCCGCCAGGAAAAGCGATTTCTGGAGATGGAAAAATCTGGCGTTCCTGGCGCCCTGGCGGTTTAAAATATTTAAATGGACCGTTGCCGGCATTTTCGGGTGTGTGGGCGGGTGCAGGGCGTGTTCTTCCGCGCCGCGACCGAAGCCGCCGCGCGCCGCCTGGGCCTGACCGGCTGGGTGCGCAACCTCCCCGACGGCAGCGTGGAGCTGCTCGCCTGCGGCGAGGAAACCAAACTCGAAAAGCTGGAACAGTGGCTGTGGCAGGGACCGCCGCGGGCGCGGGTCGAACAGGTGCAGGCATCGGAGACGCCGCCGCAGTCTTTCGGCGATTTTACCGTCCGCGGTTAGCAGACTGTCCCACGAAAAAAGAACCTCTTGAATATGTAGCCTGGATGGAGCGAAGCGGAATCCAGGAAGACAGAAGTTTCCCCCGGATTCCGGCGCTTCGCGCCTTCATCCGGGCTACCCCAAAGCTATTGCCGGAACCAGCGCGTGCGCAGCGCCTTGTCGACTTTGAGGGAGTAGTCGCGCTCGCGGGTGCCGTTGTAGCGCTTGAGCGCGGCGTACAGATTGCCTTTTTCCTTGTCGAGATAATATTTGAGTATCGTGCAGCCGAGACGCAGGTTGGTCTGGAGGCGGAACAGGCTGTCGCCGGGCTGGCCGATCTCCTTCAGCCAGAACGGCATGACCTGCATCAGGCCGCGCGCCCCCGCTGACGAAATCGCGTACTGGTTGAAATTGCTTTCCACGTCGATGACCGACAGCACCACCTCGGGCGCAAGGCCGGCGCGGTTCGCTTCGTAGTGCACGTTCTTCAGCAGCTCCACGCGGTAACCCGCCTCGGGCACGCGCGTCGTCAGACGGCGCGACATGTCCGCGAGCCAGACTTCGCCGTCGAAACGGTCATGGAAGCTGTCGGTTTCCTGCGCCGCTTTCTTCACCAGCAGACGCAGTTCCGGGTCGACCGGCGCCGCGGCGTCGACGCCGCCGGCCGGAGCGAGAACGGCGACCAGCGTCAGCACAAAACTCGTCAGCATCGATTTAACGATATTCATGTACGGCCGGGCGCGCGGCGGTCGGGAACTATGGACATTGACGGCAACGGGAGTGATCATGACAGGGCAATAAAGGAATTATAGACAGCAATGCCCGTTTGTCGCGAATCGTTACGATCGAACCGTGGTTGAATAAAAACATCGTCATGGCCAAATCCACGCAAAGTCCCGCCGCCGGCGCATCGCCCGAGACGTATGAGGCGGAACGCTGGCTGACCGAGGGTCGTCCGGCGGAGGAGCAGGATTTCCTGCGCCGCGCCGTGGCCCTGGCTGCCCGCGCCCATGCCGGGCAGCGGCGCGTTTCCGGCGAACCGTATGTCCAGCATTCGCTCGCGGTCGCGAAAATCCTCGCCGAGCTGGGTCTCGACCATGAATCACTCGCCGCCGCCATCCTGCATGACGTGGTCGAGGACGGCGGCGTCGCGCTGGACGATCTGCGCCGCGACTTCGGCGCGCGCGTCGCCGCGCTCGTCGATGGCGTCACCAAGATGAAGGTGATCCAGGAATTCCAGAGCGAACCCTCCGGCTCGCGCCGCGAGCACGCCCAGGCCGAGAGCCTGCGCAAGATGCTGCTGGCCATGGCCGAGGACGTGCGCGTGGTGCTGATCAAGCTCGCCGACCGGCTGCACAACATGCGCACGCTGGGAGCGCTCGCGGAGGAAAAACAGAAACGCATCGCGCGCGAAACCATGGACATTTTCGCGCCGCTCGCCAACCGCCTCGGCATCTGGCAGATGAAGTGGGAGCTCGAGGACCTGGCGTTCCGTTATCTGGAGCCCGCCGAATACAGACAGATCGCCGGTTTTCTCGCCGAACGGCGCGAGGACCGCGAAGCCTATATCGAGCGCTTCGTCGCGACGTTGGCGCGGGAACTGCGCCAGGCCGGGGTCGTGGCCGACGTTTCGGGCCGACCGAAACACATCTACAGCATCTGGCGCAAGATGCAGCGCAAGGGCAGGGACTTCGAACGCATCTTCGACGTGCGCGCGGTGCGCGTGCTGGTCAACGATATTCGCGACTGTTATGGCGCGCTCGGCGTGGTGCATTCGCTGTGGCAGCACGTTCCCGGCGAATTCGACGACTACATCGCGACGCCCAAGGAGAACCATTACCGCTCGATCCACACCGCGGTGATCGGCCCGGAGGGCAAGACCGTGGAGGTGCAGATCCGCACGCACGACATGCACCGTTCGAGCGAGCTGGGCGTGGCCGCGCACTGGCGCTACAAGGAGGGCGCGCGCGGCGACAAGAGCTACGACGCCAAGATCACCTGGCTGCGCAGCCTGCTCGAGTGGAAGGACGAGGTCGCCGCGGCCGCCGATTTCGTGGACCAGTTCAAGTCCGAGGTGTTCAGCGAACGCGTGTACGTGTTCACCCCCAAGGGCAACATCGTGGACATGGCCGCCGGCGCCACGCCGCTCGATTTCGCCTATCACGTCCACACCGACATCGGGCACCGCTGCCGTGGCGCCAAGGTCAACGGCCAGATGGTGCCGCTGACGCACGCGCTCAAAACCGGCGACCGCGTCGAGATTCTCACCGTGAAGAAGGGTGGTCCGTCACGCGACTGGTTGTCGCCGCACCTCGGATACCTGCAGACTTCCAAGGCGCGCACCAAGGTGCAACACTGGTTCCGCGAGCAGAATTTCGAGACCAGTGTCGCCGAGGGGCGCGCCACATTGGAGCGCGAGTTTCATCGTCTCGGCATCGCCGACGTCAACTATGAAAAACTCGCGCAACGTTTCGAGTCCGGCGGCACGGACGATTTCCTCGCCGCCGTCGGGCGCGGCGAAATCAAGCCGGCGCAGATCATGACGGCGGTGCAGGAATTCGCCGGGCACGCGCTGCGCGAGACGCGGGCGGTTCCGGTTACGCGTGCGCCGGTTGCGCCGCGCGCCCCCGCCGGCGTGACCATCCGGGGCGTGGGCAATCTGCTGACGCGCACCGCCAAGTGCTGCAATCCGCTGCCGGGCGACCCGATCGTGGGCTTCATCACCCGCGGGCAGGGCGTGACGATCCACCGGCAGAACTGCCCGAACGCGCTGCGGCATCACGCCGAGAACGACGAGCGCCTGATCGAAGTCAGCTGGGGCGCGGCTGCCGGCCAGACCTATCCGGTCGAGGTGGAGCTCATCGCCTATGATCGCCCCGGCCTGTTGCGCGACATCACTTCATTGCTCGCCAACGAAAAAATAAACGTGCTCGGCGTCAGCACCGTGACCGACAGGAACCAGGCGGCGCACATGACCTTCACGCTCGAAATCCCGGGCATCGAAACGCTGTCGCGCATCCTCGCGCTGCTCGATCAGATTCCCAACGTGCTGGAAGTGCGCCGGCGTTCGCAATAAGCATGCCCACGAACGGTTCCACCGACGACTGGCTGAGCCGTTTCCCGCTGCTGGCCGCTTCATCCGAATCGGAGCGGAGGTTGCTGGCGGAGGCGCAGGCGCTGCGCGTTCCCGCGGGCGTCACGGTGTTCCGCCCCGGCGACACCTGTCAGAACTATCTGATGGTGGTGCAGGGATCGGTGCGGGTGCAGAAGGTTTCCGAGAACGGGCGCGAGATCGTGCTCTACCGCGTGGAGTCCGGTCAGACCTGCGTGCTCACCACGTCCTGCCTGCTCGCCGGCGAGCGCTACCCGGCGGAGGGTGTCACCGAGACCGAAGTGGTGGCACGGGTGTTATCGCTCACGTTATTCCATAAATTGCTCGCCACGAGCGATACGTTCCGCCGCTTCGTTTTCGCTTCGCTCGGCGAACGCATGGCCGATCTCATGATGCTCGTGGAAGCGATCGCCTTCGGACGGCTCGATTCCAGTTTGGCGCAACGGTTGCTCGCGCTCGGCGGCCCGTCGGGCCGTATCGGCATCACGCACCAGCAGCTCGCGGCCGAGCTCGGCAGCGCGCGCGAAGTGGTGAGCCGTCTGCTCAAGGAGTTCGAACGCCGCGGCTGGATCGCGCTGGAGCGCGGCGAGATTGCCGTCCGCGACCCGGCCTCGCTTTCGCGACAGGCGAATCCCTAGTTGGTGAGTTTGTCACTGAACCTCCGCTGACGCCGAGATAGGGTTATGTTCATCCGCGGTCTGCATGCCGCCGGACTGTTACCAACCCTGACCTTTGGAGGTTTTCCATGAGCTGCAATGTAGGTGGTATTGATCGTGTGCTGCGCATCCTGGTGGGAATCGCGCTGCTGAGCCTGGTGTTCGTCGGTCCGCAGACCGCCTGGGGCTGGATCGGCCTGCTGCCGCTGGTGACGGGTCTGGTCGGCTTTTGTCCGGCCTATCTGCCGTTCGGCATCAAGACCTGCAAGACGAACTGAGCGCGGCACGGCGTTTCGTGGCGACGCGCGGGTGGACCGAGTCCACCCGCGGCGGCGTCGCGCGGCACGGAACGGAATCGCCGCGGCTAGAGCTTGAGCAGCTCGATCAGAACGGTTTTGGCGATGAAGCCGACGAAACCCAGACCCAATGCCAGAAACAGGACGAAGTAACCGTAGCGGCCGGCTCCTGACTCCTGCCCCATCTTCCAGATGATGAGCAGCATCCAGGCGATCAGGCCGCCGATGCCGATGACGAGTGACCAGGATTCGAACTGTTCGATGGACATGAGGCGCGGTTCCGTTCAAAAAACGGCGCGCATCATACACACGCCCGGCATGCTCCGCAAATGACCGCGATCAATCAGAGTTTTATTATTTCACGCAGGGTGCCGAGGATTTGATCCAGCGGCACCTCGCGCGGTGCCTTGTCGCGCCGTCCCTTGTATTCGATCACTCCCTTCGCAAGCCCCTTGTCGCCGAGCACCAGGCGGTGCGGAATGCCGATCAGGTCCATGTCGGCGAAGATCACGCCCGGGCGTTCGTCGCGGTCATCGAGCAGCACGTCGAAACCGGCGTGCACCAGCTCGCTGTAGAGTTTGTCTATCGTTCCGCGCACCTTTTCCGATTTTCCATAACCGATCGGCACCAGCGCGACCTGGAACGGCGCGATCGCGTCCGGCCAGATGATGCCGTTGTCGTCGTGATTCTGTTCGATCGCCGCCGCCACCACGCGTGAAACGCCGATGCCGTAGCAGCCCATGGGCATGACCACCGACTGGCCGGCTTCGTCGAGCACCGTCGCCTGCATCGCCTCGCTGTACTTGGTGCCGAGCTGGAAGATGTGCCCGACCTCGATGCCGCGACGGATGGCGAGCGTGCCGCCGCACTGGCCCCGGCCGGAGTCGGGGCAGGGGTCGCCTTCGACCACCTTGCGGAGGTCCGCCACCGCCGGTTCGGCGGCGTCACGACCCCAATTTACATTAACGAGATGCTTGCCGTTGACGTTCGCGCCGCACACGAAGTCCGCGAGGCGCGCCGCGGATTCGTCGGCGATGACGGAAATCTTCAGCCCGACCGGACCGATCGAGCCCGGCTCGCAGCCGGCGGCCAGTTCCACTTCCCCCGGCGTGACGAATACGAGCGGCTTGGCCACCTGCGACAGCTTCGCGGCCTTGATCTCGTTCAGCTCGTGATCGCCGCGCAGCACCAGCGCGATCACGCCGCCGGTACCTTTGACGAGCAATGTCTTGACGGTCCGTTTCGGATCGACTTTCAGGAATTGGCTGACTTCCTCGATGCTGTGTTTCCCCGGCGTGTCCACGGTCTGCATCGGTTTCGCCGGTTCCGGGCGCTTGCCCATCGGCGGCAGCGCCTGGGCCATTTCCACGTTGGCGGCGTATTCGCATTTCGAGCAGATGGCGATGGCATCCTCGCCCGAATCGGCGAGCACGTGGAATTCGTGCGAATGGCTGCCGCCGATGGCGCCGGTGTCGGCCGCGACCGGGCGGAATTCCAGTCCCACGCGCTGGAATATGCGCGAATAGGTCTGGTGCATGATCTGGTAGGTTTCCCCGAGCGAGGCCTCGTTGATATGGAATGAATAGGCGTCCTTCATGAGGAACTCGCGCGCCCGCATCACGCCGAAGCGCGGACGGATCTCGTCGCGGAATTTCATCTGGATCTGGTAGAAGTTCGCCGGCAGCTGGCGGTAGCTCTTGATCTCGCGCCGGATCAGGTCGGTGATGACTTCCTCGTGCGTCGGTCCGAAGCAGAAGTCGCGCTGGTGCCGGTCCTTCAGGCGCAGCAGTTCCGGCCCGTACTGGTCCCAGCGCCCGGATTCCTGCCACAACTCCGCCGGCTGCACCGCCGGCATCAGCACTTCCTGGGCGCCGGCGCGGTTCATTTCCTCGCGCACGATGGCCTCGACCTTGCGCAGCGCGCGCAGGCCGAGCGGCAGCCAGGTGTAGACGCCGGCGGCGAGCTTGCGGATCATGCCGGCGCGCAGCATGAGCTTGTGACTGACGGTTTCGGCCTCGGCCGGGGTTTCGCGGACGGTGGACAGCAGGAATCGGGAGACGCGCATGGATGACTCGGTTGTTCTCGTTGGTCGGAAACGGAGGTGGAGTATAAGTCAGGACCGCGGCGCCCCAAAGCGCCGCGCGGAACGGCAGGTAACGCGCGCGTTACTTGATGTTCAGCGCTTCCCTGATTATTCCGTCGAGCAGCGCCTCGACTTCCTTCAGCGAGGCTTTCGACGCCTCGGAGCCGACCGGCTGCGGACGACGGTAGCCGACGTACACGGTCTTGGGGTTTTGGGGCAGGGTGTACAGCACGATGATATAGGGGCAGAACACGATATTGGCCGGGTCGGCCTCCATCATGCGGCGCGAGACCGTCGCCGAACAGAACTGCAGCGATTCGGCCTGGCCGAACACCGGCTTGGTCGTGCCGAGGTCCTTGCCGGTGCGGTCGAGCATGGCGCCGATGTAGGAATTGTGGTCCACCACCAGGCCGCGGCCGGTGATCGCCATCATGAGATCGTCCTTGACGTTGCCGAACTCGCCGTGGGTGGTGTACAGCCTGAGATGATCGGCCTCGGCGGCGATCGCGCTCTGGAACGAGCCGGCGAACAATCCGATGACGAGTATCAAGAAGGCAAGACGTGGCATGGCACTTCTCCTGAACGGAGGTATTCGGGCGTGTGAGTATATCGCAGCGCTTCGGCCGGCGCGCATGAACATCCTCTTCCTCCGTTGGAGAAAGAGGATGTCAGCTTCCCGGACGATTAATGTCAGTAGCGCGGCCCCGGTCTCATGCCGCCGCCACCGGGACCCATTCCTCCGCCGCCCGGTCCCATGCCGCCACCGGGCCCCATGCCGCCACCGGGCCCCATGCCGCGGGCTGGCGGTTCATCCGGCAGGGTCACGCCCTTTTCCTTGGCGCGCGCCTTCATTTGTTCGTGATGTTCCTTGCGGATCTGTTCGCGTTCCTGCGCGGTTTTCGCGGCGCGCATCCGGTTGCGATACTCGAGGCGCTCCTGCTGGGTCATCAGATGTGAGCCGTAAATCTGGTCCTGATCCCGGCTCCGCAGACGGTCCTGGTCGCGCGTCTGGTCTTTGTCCGGCGTCTGCACGCGATCCTGGTCCGCGGCGTAGCCGACCGAAACCAGGGCAGGCAGAAGCGCCGCGATCACGGCGGTGTAAATCAGTTTGCGTTTCATGACAGTTCTCCTTAACGATTGAAATAACGGATTCCTTCAGATTCCGCCCGAATTAAAACTACCTCCGGTGCGGCATGACGACATTGATGCCCGTCAAAATACAATTACTGACTCTGAAGCTATCTGTAACAACGCGCGGGTGCGGGCAGGGTGCACATTCAAGGCCGTGACCAATTGTCGCAGCTTGCCGTGGTGGTGGCACTCTCCCGGCAAGCGTGCGGTGGCTAGAGGATTTCGGGTGGCCAGAGTTGCGCCGCGCCGCGCACGCCGGAACTGTCGCCGTGGACGTGCGGCAGGATTCGCGTCCGCAGCTCGTCGTTGAACACGTAACGCGTCACGCGCTCGCGGCCTTCGGTGTAGAGGCGCGCGATGTTCGACATGCCGCCGCCCAGCACCACGACGTCGGGATCGAGGATGTTGATCACCACCGACAGCGCGCGACCGAAGCGGTCGAGGTAGCGCTGCATCGCGGCCTCGGCTTGAGCATCGCCCTGTTCGGCGTGCGTGACGATCTGTTTCGCGTCGAGCGACGGATCTCCGCCGTGCGCCGCGTAATCGCGCGCGAGACCGGGGCCGGAAAGATATGTTTCCACGCAGCCCTGCTTGCCGCAGTAACAGGGAGGGCCATCGGACTCAAGGACATTATGTCCCCATTCGCCCGCGATGTGCTGCGGCCCCTCGTGCAGCGCGCCGTGAAACACGATGCCGCCGCCGACGCCAGTGCCCAGGATGACGCCGAACACCACGCCGGCGCCTTGCCCAGCGCCGTCGAGCGCTTCCGACAGCGCGAAGCAGTTGGCGTCGTTGGCGAGGCGGATCGGGCGCGCCAGAATTTTTTCGAGATCCTCTTTGATCGGTTTGCCGTTGAGACAGACGGTGTTGGAATTCTTGAGGTGACCGGTACGCGCGGAAATCGCCCCCGGCGTGCCGACGCCCACGCGGCAGGATTGGCCGGCTTTTTTCTCGAAATCGGACACCAGCGCGTGGATATTTTTCAGAATGGCATCGTAACCATTGGCCTGTGGCGTTGGACGGCGTTCACGATAAAGCATTTTGCCGGCCTCGTTGATGACGATGCCTTCCGTCTTTGTACCTCCGAGATCGATGCCAATCCGCATCAGTTTACAGGTTATTTCAGGCCCTGAATCCAGCGGTCGTAGAATTTATCAGCAACGGCCTGCAACCGTTGCACGCGCGCGTCGAGATCGGCCGTCATGGTTTGCGGGTTCTGCACCGTCGCGCAGACCGGCGCGAGTTCCTCGGCGCCGACGCGCGCCCATTCGCGCACCATGTCGGAAGTCATTTCGATGTGACACTGGAACGCCAGCGTTTTGCCGATGACGAACGCCTGGTTGGCGCAGTCACGCGAGCCAAGGAGGCGCGTCGCGCCGGGCGGAATCGAAAACGTTTCGCCGTGCCAGTGAAACACCTCGAATTGCGCGGGCAGGCCGTCGAGCCAGTTGTCCGCGAGCGATCCGCTCGCGCAACTGACCGGCAGCCAGCCGATTTCCTTGACCGGGTTTTTCGTGATCGTTCCGCCGAGCGCCTTGCTTATCAGTTGTCCGCCGAGACAGTGGCCGAGCACCGGAAGGTCGGCGGTGACGGCCTTCCGAATCAATTCAGTGACTTTCGGAATCCAGGGCAGCGGGTCGTTGACGCTCATGGGACCGCCCATGAACACGAGTCCTGAAACGCCGTCTATGCTTGAGGGAATGGGGTCGTTCCGATCGATCCGGATCAGGCGCCAAGGCCGGCGATGGCGCTCGAGATAATCGGCCAGATAACCCGGCCCTTCGTGTGGCGCGTGGCGGAAAATCAGGATTTCCTGCATGCGCCGATTGTATCGTCAGCCGTGAGTTTGGGAAACATGAAAACCCGTTCGTTGACCGTCAAAATCCTGTGGTTCGTTCTGTTCGTGCTCGTCGCCCCGGCGGCCGGCGCGGTGGAGAAAATTTCCCTGCTGGCGCTGTTCAAGGACAAGGCGATCCTCCTCGTCGACGGCGCGCGTCGCGTCCTGAAGGACGGCGAGACGAGCCCCGAGGGTGTCAAGCTGCTTGCGACCGACACACAACAGGAAAAAGCCGAGGTGGAAATCGACGGCAAGAGTCAGGTGCTCAGGCTCGGCGTGGTGATCGCGGACTTCGCCTCGAAGGGAAAGGGCAGCGTCGTGCTTTATCCGGATCGTGGCGGACATTTTTTCGCCGACGGACAGATCAACGGAGCCTCGGTGCATTTCCTGGTGGACACCGGCGCCAGCACGGTGACCATGAACGGCGTCGTCGCAAAGCGCATCGGCCTCGACTACCGTCGCATGGGACGCGCGGGTTATTCGAACACGGCCGCGGGTGTGGTGTCGAAATATTACGTCAAGCTCGACAAGGTGCAGGTGGGCGACATCATGCTCTATAACGTGGACGGCGGTGTCATCGAGGACATGTCGTCGATGGACGTGCTGCTTGGCATGTCGTTCCTCGGCCAGTTCGACATGAAGCGTGACAGCGAGAAAATGGAACTGAGCGAGCGCTGATCAACAGACGCTTCTTGAAACTGGATAAGCCCTTCTCCTAAAACCGGAAGCCGAGCTTGGCGCTGTAGGAAGCTGCCCCGCCGGTCTTGTCCGCTTCGACAGCGAAATTGACGAGGCCGAGGTTGACGTTGCCGCCGACGAAGTATTTCCCCAGGGAGAATTCCTCTTTACTGACATTGGAGACGCCGACCGGTTCCGAGGTTGTCCAGACCTGTCCTATGCCCGCATAGGGCGTGAAAACCGCGAAGCCCTTGGAGACCAGCAGCTCAAGGCCGGTGGTGTGGAAGTCGAGCTCTTTGACGCCCGTCAGTTTCGTATAGGTTCCGCGCAAACCGAGTGCCGGCGTTGCCATACCGCCTTCGAATATCGCGTAACGCAATTCCGCTCCCCATAGCGCTATGTTGCTGTCAGGTACGGAACTGTAGAAGGCCCCGATGTCGATGCCGAGCGGCAGGCCTTTGTGCAGGTGCAGCTTGGGTACGTACACGGTGCTCGGTACCGATCCCGAGGTTGCCCGCTCCCAAGCGTCCTTGTGCCCCACCTTTGTGGCGCTGACTTCGAGGCCGAGATCAAAGCCCGTGATGCCGAGAGGTTTGGCCGGAATAACGCCCTTGTAGCTTGCCGCGGCGGTCAGATCCTCCGACAGCAGGCGGAACTCCTGCTGGATGAGTTGATTGATCTGATCGATGTTGGTGGCGGCAAGCACCGGACCGTTGACGGCGAGCAGAATGACAAGGGATGCGAGCGCGCGTTTCATCGTGATCTCCATTTCATGTCTTGGCGCATTATTCCCGTAAATCGTACTAGCTGACGGAAGAAATTACCTTACCGTCGATCCGTCCGATGTAGGCGTGCAGCGGCAAGTCGCTGGATGGCGTCTTTAGTGAGGCGGAAAAATCTTTTCCGGATTGAGAATTCCCCTGGGGTCGAACTGGCGCTTGATCCGGCGCATGAGGTCGAGCGTGGCCGGATCGATCGCGCGATTGATGTAATCGCGCTTGGCGATGCCGATGCCGTGTTCGCCGGACAGCGTGCCGCCGAGTTGCAGCACGAGATCGAATACTTTCGACAGGCAGGGCAGGGCGTTGCGTTCCTGCTGCGGGTCCTGCGTGTCGTAGAGCAGGTTTACGTGGATGTTGCCGTTGCCGGCGTGGCCGAAGTTGACGATCGGGATGCCGTATTCGCGCGACAGTTTTTCGAGCCCGTCGATCAGGTCGGGAATGCGCGAAACCGGCACCACCACGTCCTCGTTGAGCTTGTTGGGCGCGATGTTGCGCAACGCCGGCGACAGCGCCTTGCGCGTGGCCCACAGCGCCGTCGCTTCATCTTTGGTTCTGGCCGCGGCGAGACTCAACAGTCCCTCGCCGCGGGCTGCCGCCGACACGCCGGCCACTACCTGGTCCATCGCCGTCTCCGGCCCGTCCATTTCGATCATGAGCAGTGCCCCGGCGTTGCGCGGCAGTTCCACGGTTGAATAATTCCGGATCATCTCTATAGCCTGAGCGTCCATGAACTCGAGCGCGTACGGCGTGACCGGCTGCGCCATGAGGCGCGACACCGCCGCGGCCGCGGCGCGCACGTTGGTGTATACCGCCTGCAAGGTGCGGCGCGATTCGGGCAATGGCGTGAGCTTGAGCGTCGCCTCGGTCACGATCGCGAGCGTGCCTTCGGAGCCGATCAGCAGCCGCGTCAGGTCGTAACCGACCACGCCCTTGGTGGTGTAGGTGCCGGCGTGGATCTCCTCGCCGCCGCCGGTGACGGCGACGAGGCCGAGCACGTTTTCGCGCGTGCTGCCGTACTTCAGGGCGCGCGGCCCGGCGGCGTTCACCGCGATGTTGCCGCCGACGGTGCAATAGGCGCTGCTCGTGGGATCGGGCGGCCAGAAAAATCCGTGCTCCGCCGCCTTGTCCTGTATCGTTTGGTTGAGCACGCCGGGCTCGACGCGCATCGCGCGGTTGGCGGGATCCATTTCGACGATGCGGTCCATGCGCTCCAGCGACAGCACCAGGCCGCCGCGCACCGGCACCGCGGCGCCGGTGGTGCCGGTGCCGCGCCCGCGCGCGAGGATCGGCACGCCGGATTCGTTGCACGCGCGCACGGCTTCCAGCACCTGCGCGTGCGTCGTGGCGAACGCCACGGCGTCCGGCAGCGCATGCTTGCGCGAATTGTCCTGGCCGTAAGGCCAGCGGTCGGCGGGGTCGGTCAGTACGTTGTCCTTCCCCAGCGCGGCCCGAAGCCGCGCGAGGAACGGACCGGGCAGCTCAACCATGGGAACGGATTCGCCGTATCAGATCGGTGGTCGAGCGGTCGAAACGGAACGGGATCGAATGCACCTGGCCGCCGTGGCTTTTCACGACGTCGGCGCCGACGATCTTGTCCGGCGTCCAGTCGCCGCCCTTGACCAGGTGGTCGGGACGCACGCGCTTGATCAGCTCGTACGGCGTGTCGTCATCGAACGGCACCACCAGCGACACGCAGCCGAGCGCGGCGAGGACGGCGAGGCGGTCTTCGAGAGGGTTCAGCGGACGGCCCTGTCCCTTTTCGAGGCGCTGCACCGAGGCATCGCTGTTCACGCCGACGACGAGGGAGTTGCCGAGCGCCGCGGCCTCTTCGAGGTAAGCGACATGGCCGCGGTGCAGAATGTCGAAGCAGCCGTTGGTGAAGACCAGCGGGCGTTTGAGTTCCGCGAGCCGTGCCGGCAGTTGCGTCGCGTCGGTGACGATCTTGCGCTCGCTCGCGGTCAATCGAGATACTCGAACAGCTTGACCACGCGCGTGATGCCACCGACGCTGCGGGTGGCCGATGCGGCGTATGCCCGGGATCTCCCGGATCAGTGTCATCGCCCGGTCGCGCTTGTCGGCGGTCGCGACTTCGCCCGTGAGCAGCACGATGCCGTTCATGCTCGTGATGTTGACGTGGACGTCGTCGCCGAAGTCGGGTTGGTCGTTGAGGGCCTTGCGCGCCTTGACCTCGATCGACTCGTCGTCCACGAGCGCGCCGAGGGTGCGCCGATCGCTGGCAGCCGCCGCGGCGGTCGCGCCGCCGGCGACGATCACCGGCGCGCAACCCTGCGCCAGCACGATGCCGCCGAGAACAAC
>JACQER010000019.1 GCA_016200465.1 Gammaproteobacteria bacterium
AATGCCGGGCGTTGCCCTGGCTTTGCAGGAAATCGGTGTTGAGCGCCTGCAGGTACACCGCGCGCGCCGCCAGCAGGATCATTCCGCCGAGAAAACAGAGCAACACGATGGCGTTGCGCACCGGGTAACGGGTTTTGGCGCCGCGGCTCATGGCGCGGCATCCCGGGTAACCCGCACCACGCGGATATGCGCGGCATCGGGCGTGTTCATGCCGAGACGGCTGCGCGCCATCGCCTCGACGCGCCGGTGCTGCGACCAGGCGCCCTCCTCGAGCAGCAACTTGCCCCACTCGACGTTGAGTGCGTCGCGCTCCGCCTGACGCGTCTGCAGTTCCGCGAACAGCTGACGGCTTTCATGCCGCGTCTGTATCACGGCAATCGCGATGACCATCACCACGGCGAGCAACATGATCAGGCGCTTAGGCATGGATTGCATTCTCCTGCGTGCGTTCCGCCACGCGCATCACGGCGCTGCGGGCGCGCGGGTTGCGATTGGCTTCGGCTTCACCGGCGCGAATCGCCTTGCCGATGGTTTTCAATCGCGGACGGAACTGGTCATGCCGCACCGGCAGATCCGGCGGCAGATCGTCGCCTTTGGCCTCGGCGCGCAGAAAATGCTTCACCGTCCGGTCTTCGAGCGAATGAAAACTGATCACGACCAGCCGTCCGCCTGCAGCGAGCAAACGAACTGTCTGCGGAAGCGTCTCCTGGAGTTCTTCGAGTTCGCGGTTGACGTATATGCGAATCGCCTGAAACGTACGCGTGGCCGGGTCCTTGTTTTTTTCCCTTGTCGGCACCGCACGTGAAACGATTTCCGCGAGACGTCGCGTCGTCGTAATCGGCTCGACTTCACGCTCGTTCACGATCGTGCGTGCGATGCGTCTGGCAAAACGCTCTTCGCCATATTCGTGGATGACCCGTGCGATTTCATCTTCTTCGGCACGCCCGATCCACTCGGCGGCGGATTCACCCGTGTGCGGGTCCATACGCATGTCGAGAGTTCCCTCGGCGCGAAAACTGAACCCGCGACGTGCTTCGTCGAGTTGCGGTGATGACACGCCGAGATCGAAAAGAATCCCGTTGATTTTTCCGGCCAGACCGAGGCTGTCGATCGTGCGCGCCAGGAGGGAAAACGGGTCTTGGGTGATTTTCACGCGCGCGTCCGCTCCGAACTTGCGGCGCGCATCCTCGCAGGCCTGTGGATCGCGGTCGAACACCAGCAGCTGTCCTTGCGTCCCCAGTCGTTTCAAAATTTCCTGCGCGTGCCCGCCTCGCCCGTAAGTGGCATCCACATACACACCGTCTTGTTTTACCTGCAGTGCCTGCAACGCCTCCTCCAGCAGTACCGGAACGTGGTGATGTTCATTCACGCGTTCTCTCTAAAGCGAGAACGATTCGAGATCCGGCGGCAGCTTGCCGTCGTCCTCGCCTTCGCTCTCGAGCCATTCGGCACGACGCGCGTTCCACGCGCCGTCGTCCCAGATTTCGAATTTGTTTCCCTGCCCGATCAGCATGACGTCCTTGTTCAGGCCCGCGAACTCGCGCAGCGGCGGCGCCAGGAGGATGCGGCCGTTGCCGTCGAGCTCGCATTCGGTGGCGTGACCGACCAGCAGGCGCTGCAGCTTGCGCGTCTGCTTGTTGAAGCTCGATAGCTTCATGATCTTGCGCTCGATCTCCTCCCACTCCGGCTGCGGGTACAGCAGCAGGCAATGATCACGGTCGACGGTCAGTACCATCTGTCCGCTGCACACGCGCGCCAGCTGCTCGCGATAGCGCGTCGGGATCGCCATGCGACCCTTGCTGTCCAGCGTCACCGCGTTGACACCACGAAACATTTTTCCCCGCTTTTTCCCGCTCTATTCCACAAAAAACCACAATTCACCACTTAATGACACTATAGATAGCGGTATGGAGGGGTGTCAAGCGAAAATTGTGTGTTCTGCAAAATTTCTTCTTTGCAGGTCAGCAGCTTAGGATTGGAAGCTGAATCAAACCGGGTTGAATCCACAGCAGGGGGCTTTTTAAGCCAAATGTAATATCATTTGTCAGATAAATCGAAACCAGAAAACTACAGAAGAAACATGAAATTACAAAATCATGTTAATGTAAAAAAAGGAGTCGGCCGATAAGCCGGGTTCTGTCGTGGACAGCCATTCATCTGGGACGTGTGTCGCCACACGCCTCATGCGGCCTACCCGGGAACAGTGCGGGCAGCACTATCGTTCCCCTATTTGGCCTTACTCCGGGTGGGGCTTGCCCTGCCACGGGATGTTGCCACCCGCGCGGTGCGCTCTTACCGCACCATTTCACCCTTGCCGGCCCTTTCGGACTTAGGCGGTGTATTTTCTGTGGCGCTTTCCATCGGCTCGCGCCGCCCAGGCGTTACCTGGCACCCTGCCCTGCGGAGCCCGGACTTTCCTCCACTCGACCACGCGAACGTGGTCGGGCAGCGGCTGTCTGGCCAACTCCAGGCACCATTATACCAGTCGCGGATGATTCGTTCTGAAAAGCTTTGCTTTTGGGGAAACTGATAATGAGATGGCGTGTTTTGTGCCGACTTCACAGCACAGGAACCGGCCCGATGTTGAATCCAATGGATAGACGCGTGCGATTGGACTCGTTGCGCGTTACCTCGTGCAGCACCTCCGGCTTGAAGAATACGAACATTCCTTCCCGCGGCTGGATCTCTTCACACTGCTGCCCGTTCATCAATACCAGTTTCCCGGAATCCGGCGGAACTTCGATATAGTAGACACCGGAAAGAAGCTCATCGCCGTCATCATGCGTATGCGCGAAGGTCGCGTCGCCCGGGCGCATCAGATTGAGCCACCAGCCGATGCGCAGTTCCGTCTCCGGACATGCCAGCAAGCACGAAGCCTGGGCGATGACGACATCGAGAATCGCAGATATTTCCGGAAACGATTCGGGGGCAAGGTAGAGATTTTCATATCGCCCGCCCAGATAGTGGCTTTGACGGACAATATCCTCCGCCGGCAATGATTCGATCCGCGGGGAAAGTTTCGCACTCAGCGTCCGGCAGGTTTCGCACAGATGGGTCTCGTATAAATCCATGCGCGTTATCTCCCCGGTTTCTTGTCCGGAACAAACAACTCATCGAGTTTGTTCCGGGTGTTGTCTTTTTTTTCCGGGGAACCTGAAACGGTTCCGCCGAACAGGGAATCGAGACCGGATTTCGCGGCTTCGGATTTTGCCGTGCCGGGGGGACGATACGCATCGGGACGCGGTTTGAACCAATCGCAGAAATTCGCGTGTTCCTTGTCGCGCACTTCCTCCGCCCGTTCCTCCTGGCACTGGCCGGTCAGGCGCGGATCGTAAAACCGGCACATGCGACAGGCATGCAAATAGGCGCGGCATTTCGGACACTCCGCCAGGCGACTGAGCGGCAAAGGCAGTTCAGCGGCCGATGTTCCGCATTTCCAGCAAACAAGATTCATCTTCTTTCCGGTGGTACTATTTCCAGATCGAATCGGACAGCTCCACTATAAACCGCCATGGCACGAAACGTCACCCTCACCTGTCGCACACCAGACAGAATGCTGAACGACAGCATGATCCGATGACTCTTGAGCGAGACATGGCCGGGGCTTTCGATCTGGGCGGCGGCATTCTCGATGTCCGCGCGCATGGACAAGGTCTGATCAACGATACTTTTCTGGTCACCGCCGATTCCGGCCAGCGCGTCATCCTGCAACGCATCAACCGCCATGTGTTCCCTGAACCCGCACGCATCATGGCTAATCTGCGCATACTCTCCGAGCACGTCCGAAAACGTCAAGCCGGCGGAAAGTCCGCGCCTGAACTGCGGCTGCCCGGAATCATTCCCGCCCGGGATGGAAAGGATTTCGCGGTCGACGCGCGGGGTGGTTTCTGGCGCGCCATGCATTTTATAGACAACACAATCACCCTCACGGCAATCACCGGCAAGGCTCAGGCCGAAGAGGTGGGTTTTGCCCTGGGACGATTTCATGCGTTGACCCACGATCTCGATCCCGCACGGCTGCACGAAACCCTGCCGGGATTCCATAATGCGCCGATGTACTTCGCACGTTTCCTGCGAGCCTCGGCGCGTCCGCGCGTGTCTGCCGCGAGCCGGGAATTGCTCTACTGTCTTGATTTCGTCGAAACGCGCCGGGGCCTCACCCGTGTTCTCGAAACCGCTAAACGCAAGGGACAGCTCAGGATGAGCGTGATTCACGGAGACACCAAGCTCAACAACTTCCTATTCGATGCCAATACCGGGCGGGCGGTGAGCCTCATCGATCTCGACACCGTGCAACCGGGGTTGATCCACTACGACATCGGCGATTGCCTGCGTTCCTGCGCCAATCCCGCGGGCGAGTCTCCCGGAGATCCTGCCTCGGCCCGCCTCGACCTCGATATAAGCCAGGCGATTCTCGAGCGTTATTTCGCGGAAACACGAGGTTTTCTGACGCACGACGATCGAGACTATATATATGATGCAATCCATCTCATCCCTTTCGAGCTGGGCCTGCGGTTTTTCACCGATCATCTGGAGGGAGACCATTATTTCAAGACCGACCGGCCGGGCCAGAACCTGCATCGCGCCATGACGCAGTTTGCGCTGACGCTTTCGGTTGAAAAGAACGAGGGGAAAATCAGGTCGCTGGTCGGAAAGCTTTAATGTTCGAGAGCCGATGTCATCTTGACCGAAACCAGTTTTGTCGTTGCCGGCGTTCATGATTAGATAACGATCGAAACGACGTCTGTCCCGGCACGCAGGAGGAACGCAAGATGACACAACGTTCGATCCAACAGTTGGTTCCTGCCCTCACCATTACCGAGGGCGCCGGAGTCACCGTGCATCGCACCATCGGCACGCCCCGGCTGCGTCATCTCGACCCGTTTCTGCTGCTGGATCATTTCGCGAGCAACGACCCGGACGACTACATCGCCGGGTTTCCGGATCACCCGCATCGCGGCTTTATCACTCTCACCTACATGCTCGACGGCCACATGGAGCATCGCGACAGCATGGGCAACCGCGGCGACCTGCGCGCCGGCGGCATCCAGTGGATGAAGGCGGCGAGCGGCGTGATCCATTCCGAGATGCCACAACAGACCGACGGCCTGATGCGCGGCTTTCAGCTCTGGATCAACCTGCCGGCCGGGGAAAAGATGAGCGATCCGCAATACCAGGAATTTTCCGCCGCGCACCTGCCGACGATCGAACACGACGGCGTTCGGATCAAGATCATCAGCGGCGAATATGCGGGCCGGCGCGGACCGATCGACGATCCGCACACGCAGGTGCAATACCTCGACGTGTCCCTGCCGCCGGAAACTCCATTTACTCGCCGCGTGGACGACAACGCCACCGTTTTTCTTTACCCGTTCGAAGGCAACCTGCTGATCGGCGGCACAACCGTCGAAACTCATGCCCTGGTGGTGCTCGGCCCGGGCGACGAGTTCGCGGTCACCGCCGGCCCCCGGGGAGCGCGCTTCATTCTCCTCGGCGGCCGCCCGTTGCGCGAGCCGATCGTGCAATACGGTCCGTTCGTCATGAACACCGAGCAGGAAATCCGTCAGGCCTTCGAAGATTACAGAAACAACCGGCTTGTGAAAAAACGGGCGCAGACCGTGTCGGGTTAAGCTGCGGCGCCGGATACGAGGCGAGTGTTTTTACCGGGCTGACCCTTGCAGCGCCTTGAGATCCTCGATCACTTCCCGGCTGTGGGTTTCAGGCGTCACCTTCTTGTAAACCCTGGCGATCCTCCCCTGCGGATCGATGAGGAAAGTATGGCGCCTGGCAAATCGTATGAATGCCAGCGACCAGAGCGAGCCGTATTGTCTGGCCACGCTGCCATCGGTATCCGCCAGCAATGGAAACGGCAGGCTGTATTTGCCGGCAAACCTCGCATGGCTTTCCGGATCATCGACGCTGACGCCGAGAACCTCCGCCCCGAGTTTCCGGAGCGCAAGAAAATCATCACGGAACCGGCACGCCTCACGGGTACAGCCGGGGGTATCATCCTTTGGGTAGAAATAGAGCACGACCCAGTGCCGACGATAAGCTGACAGGGTATGCATTTCGCCGTTCTGGTCCCGTAATGAGAAATCCGGGGCTATCTGACCTGCGGCAATCGTCATCTCCGCCTCCTCCGACAAAACAGGAAGGCTGGCAAACAATAATGCCATCCCTCCCAGAACCAAACCCGTCCATTGGCGCATCGAGACTGTCTCCGACATGCTTCAAACAGGGTAACCCCAATCCCCGACCGAATACACGGCGCATGGGAGCCGGGCTATTCGGACCTCCCCGGACCCCGATTTAATCATTCCTGTTGATCTGGGCGGCATCGAAAGGGCAAAATGCGCCCCTTCGTTTCGGACCGCGGCAGTCGACCTGCCCGCGCCGGGCCAAAACCGCAGCCATCAGGCTTAATTTTTTAAAAGAGAGGAAAATACGATGAAGTTGATTCTGTTGGGCGCCCCGGGCGCAGGCAAGGGGACGGTCGCGAAACAGCTGACCCAGCTGGACGGTTCCGTGCAGATTTCCACCGGCGACATCCTGCGTGGCGCGGTGCAGGCCGGTTCCGATCTCGGCAAACAGGCTCCCGCGCACCATTCCCCAGGCCGAGGCGCTGAAGGTATTGCTCGCCAAGCTCGGCATCAAGCTCGACATGGCGGTGAACATCGACGTGCCGCGCAACGTGATTCTCGATCGCCTCACCACCCGCCGCACCTGTTCCAATTCCAAGTGCCAGGCGATTTACAACGTCAAGAGCATGCCGCCGAAAAAGGAAGGCGTCTGCGACAAGTGCGGCAGCCCGGTGGTACAGCGCGAAGACGAAACCGAGGCGGCCATCAGCCATCGGCTCGATACTTATAATAAGAAAACCGCTCCGCTGATCGGCTTCTATGACAAAGAAGGTATGCTGCTCACGGTCAGCGCCACCTCGAGCGAAGCGGTCATCGCCGCGATCAAAAAGAAACTCTCGGCTTAACCCCGTAACCCGGCCGGTGATGTCCGCCCACGGCGGACATCACCGGCTTTTTTATTTGCCAGACCGACAAGAACTCCGCCGAAGGGCTTTTCCAGAGGTTCCGGCTTTTCCCCGCACAGTGGTGGCCACGACCAGACGAACCGCCTCAGCGGCGCGCTTCCTCTCTGGCCATCTCCGCCGTCTGCGCCAATTGATTCGCCCGTTCCCGAGCCGGGGACGTTCCCTCCGTCGGTTGGACAACAACAGACGGCTCGCCCGATGACGTGACTTCCGCAGAGGCTGCAGAGGCCACCGGTGCCGCGGCAACGATGGGGGATGGCGATACGGTAACAGATTCAACATGGACATTCGCCGATGGCTGTTTTGTGAAATACCAGGCAAGAGGCATGGCCAGAAACAGGCCAACAACGGCCACGGCGGGAATGTACCGCCTTCGTTCGGAAGCCGGGCGATTCCGATTATCCATGGCGATCTGTCCGGACGCGACGTTGCTTTTTGTCTCGTGAACAGCGACAACTTTGACTTCACGCCCCGTGGGCACTCCCGTGGCATGGCGTGTCGCTTTATTCCCTGCCTCCGTCGGGATTGCGCCGCGGACGTCGGACACCGCTTTAAAGGCAACTGTCTTATGGGGAATGCGCGGCGCTGCGGCAACGGGCGTCGTTGCCGTCGCCATCGCCTGCACCACATTGGATGGCAAGTCCGGCTTGATACGGGGCTTCCCAGTCGGTGCGAAAAGCGGCAAGGCGCCGTATTGCTCACGCTCCATCACAACCTGTTCGACGAGCTCGCCGGTCACAACCGCTGCCCGTGAGGCATAGGCATAAACCAGGGACAAGTCGCACAGGAGATTGATCAGCCTCGGGTTGCCTCCGCAATATTCGTAAACGGCATCGCAGGCGTCTTCGGTGAAAAGTTCATGTTCGCCCCCCACGATCACGATCCGGTGACGGATGTAACCCCGCGTCTCAGCACGGTTGAGCGAATCCAGGTGGTAGTCCACGGCGATTCGTTGGGCAAGTTGCTCCAGCTCCGGTCGCCGCAGGATATCGCGCAACGGCGGCTGGCCAACGAGAATCACTTGCAGCAGCAAATCCCCGCCGGAATTGATATTGGACAGCATGCGCAGTTCTTCCAGCGCGTCGACGGCCATGTTCTGCGCCTCGTCGACGATCAGCATCGTCCGCCGGTTTTTCGCGTATTGCGCGAGCAGGTAATCGATGAAAACCTGATGCGTCCCGGCACGAGACAGGCCGGCGCCTTCGAGGTCAAAGGCGTGCAGTATCCAGCGCATCAGCTCGCCAAAAGAATGATGGGTGTGGGAGATAAGACCGACCGATACGTCATCGCCGATCTGGTTCAGCAGGCGCCGCAGCAGCGTGGTCTTGCCGGTGCCGGCCCTGCCGCTGATGACGCTGAATCCCGTCTGGTTTTCCAGGCCGTACCGCAACAGGGTGATGGCCATCTCGTGCTGCTTGCTCAGGTAGAGAAAAGCCGGATCGGGCAACAAGGAAAAAGGCTTTTCCTTCAGCCCATAAAAGGACTCATACATGTCAGATTTTCTCCACTCCCCTCATACACCGGCGGCTCTCGAAAAAGGCTGATGCCGGCCTCTGTCGCCAGCCACGCAAACCGGATTGATGGCCGGTGCTGTTTGTTATTGGCTTTATTGTGTTCTTACCGGGCAGCTAAAATCAATTCCATCCGGGTCAAACGGGTGCAATCCGTTAATTCCAGGCACTTTATAAAAAACGCGTTCACAAACCCCAGACCGTGGCGGGCCGAAAAGTGAGCAGCGCTTCGTATCGGCGAAAGCAAAAACCCGGCAGAGCCGGGTTTTTAACGTTGTTGAAACAGCGCGGATCAGACGCAGCCGGTAGGCTTGGGCAACCCGCCGTACTTGGTGATGGGCTTCATCGGGCCGGTCATCCACAGTTTGAACATGTCTTTCTGATCGACCTCGACGTATTTGGCGAACTTCCGGATCGGCGGTACCACGCCGAAAGCATCGTAGTATTCACGCGCTTTCGTGATATGCGACCATTTCACGTCGTCCAGGGCGAAACCGTCGACCTCGGCCATGGCGCGCGCGATTTCCGGGGTCCAGGCGTCACGGTCAATCAGATAACCGTCGCCATCACGTTGGGGGATACTCAAGGATAACCTCCTGAAAAATTTTCTCGATAGGGATTATCTAATAACCAAGTAATGTAGTCAACAATAACCAGCCAGGTCAGGCTTGGCATTCATCCCATGTAACAGCGTAGAAGAATTTCATAGGCACCCCGGATCGCGCGAAAACGCGCCGGATCACCGCCCTTGTCCGGATGATGCTGCGCCGCGAGCCGGCGATAGGCCTGTCTGACGCTGTCCCACGAGGCATCGGCCGGCAACGCCAGGGTTTGCAGAGCCTCGAGGCGCTCGTCAATCGCGAGATAACGCTCGTGAAAACGGCGCAGCATGGCCCCGACATCGGCTGGGCTTGTCTGGTCGAACACATCCCAGTCCAGATAATAATCGCGTAACGGCGCTGAAACCCCATCGGTGGGCAAATCCGTGAGGCCGGTGTCCTGCGCCGGGACCAGGCGGATATCCAGGGGTGAGATGGACAGATAAAGCCCCTCGCCAAACATTTCCGTCTGCAGTTGGTACAAGGCATTCATAACCAGAAAATGCTTGCGGAACAGCATCAGATCGGCGTCCTCCCCGGGGAATGCGAACGTGGCATCGCGCTCCTGCAAACGCTGAATCAGGTCATATTCACTGAGACCGAGAGGACAATCCCGGAGCAGGGACAGGATCGACTCCTTGTAGGGGTTATGCGCCATCCAGGGGAAATATAGATTACCGGATCGGGGTCGGTGCCATTCAGGCCCAGCGGTGCAGATTGCCCGGTATTCCCCCCGTTTGCCGGGTGACTGACTTGACGGGAAGCATGGCATTTGCGGGACCATGGCGGCTAAAACCGCACGGGTGCTCGCGTTTTGCTGTTCTCGACGCCGGCCAAATCTCCTGTTACCCGCGCAGGGTCCCCATCCGGGTCATTAAATATGGTACACTCCGTTTTCGGGTTTTCCGGCAAATCGCCCCCGAGTTGATTGGCAATCCCAGCACCGTCCTAACCACTCGCGACATCGTTGCAGGTATATTCATGACTCAAGAGACGACCGAAGCACGCAAGTCCTCGGCATCCGCCGCCAATTTGCAACAGTCCAAATTGCGTCCGTTCAAGGTAGCGAGCGTGGAAAAAACCGACGCCCCGGACGGGAGCGACGGCCAGGACTGGTATCGTTATGTGCTCGACAGCGGCCGCTCCACCATCTCCGGACAGCGCCGCGGTTCGCGCAAGGACGTGCTCGCCTATGCCTCGCAATGTGCCGAACAGCTGAATGCCCGCGGACTGACGGGACAATCCATCTGGAGCCCGCGCGGCCGGAAACCGGCCAACGCCACCAACAACGGCTGAATACCGTACCAGAGAAAAGACCCCGCCTCCCGGCGGGGTCTTCGTTTATTGACCCGACACAGCGGTTAAATTCAAATCCGGATCAGACCCGGTCAGACTTCCATTTCCTCGTGCTGTTCCTCCACCTGCAGGACCGAGTTGAATCCGCCTGAGTCATTCGGCACCTGATCGGGATTGGACGGATCTTCCTGCCACACGCCGTCGACGATGTAGCGGTACTGATATTCTCCCGACGCGAGCGTCAGGATTTTTTCCACGTCCTCGCCGACGATGCGGGTGATCACGTCGCGATCCGGCGTCCAGCCGTTGAAGTCGCCGGCGATCTGCACGTTTCTGCTCGCGTAACCGAACAGCCGCAGCACCACATGCTGTCGCGCGTCGCCCCCGTGAAGGCGCGCCCTGGCTTCCTCGAAGGCGCGTTTCATCGCGGTAAGACGCGCCGCCCGCTCCTGCCCCGCGTCGGTCAGCGGCTGGTCCGGCAAGGTCGACATCAGTTCGTCGGCCAGCCGCAGGTATTGCACCGCCGCGGTCGAAGTGGGGTCGTAGGCGATGATCGGCACGCCCTGTCGTACGGCCTCCTTCAGCCGTACCGTGAACTGCACCATCACCGACGAGACATCATCGGCGAAACGCTCGCCGACCTCGTGCAGGAATTGACGGCACAGGCGCGTGCGGCTGTCGACCAGCGTCGGCATCACGCGGATCGGAATCCCGCGACCGTGGCGTTCGCTCAACCGCGCGATGGTTTCGTACATGTAGTCGATGCCGTTGAGACCGAACAGGCTCATTTCGACCGGAATCAGCACCAGATCAGCGACCATCAACGCATTCAGCGACAACAGACCCATCGACGGCGGGCAATCGATGACCGCGTAATCGTAGCGCGACCGGATTCCGGCCAGGTGGATTTCCAGCTGCCGGTCGCGCTCGTCGCTGCGTACCGGCAGATGCTCGGCCGCCGCCAGCGTCATGGTCGCTGGCACCACGTCCACCCCCGCGTAAGCGTTCGGCACGATGATATCTTCGAGTTTCGCCTCGCCGGTGAAAACGTCATACAGATCGCGCGCGTCGTCGCTGTAAACCCCGAAGCCGAGGGAGGCATGACCCTGGGGATCGAGATCGAGCAGCAGCACGCGTTGCTCCTTTTTTCCGAGACTGGCGGCGAGATTGATGGCGGTGGTGGTTTTTCCGCACCCGCCCTTCTGGTTGGCAACGGCAATGATCTTCATAAAGTATGCACCTCCGGATTTCGGTCAATAAAAAAGGGAGCGATGCTCTGCTCCCCTGGTTCAGTGTCCCGATCAACACCTGGCAATCGCGGCCAGGGTATCGCGGATGGCGAATCAATTTGATGCAATATTCGGATCAGCCACGAGCCAACGCGCCCGTGGAACGGACCGGCACACGCGCCTGAAACCTGCGCGTCGGAAACAACCAGGGAATGAAAGTGACGGGGAGGATGTCGCCTCGAGGTGAGGCGTGCCGGTGAAACGAGAAGTACGTCGTTACTTTGCGAACCCTTATAGGCCAATCCGTTGAACCTCCAGGGAAGCAATCGCGAAAAAGTTTATGGACTTGCCGTCAAATGTCAAGGAATAACGACGCCCGCCGCGCGACGAAGATACCGCGGCCATGCCATCGGTGACGTTGATCAGAAATTCATCAGACACCGCGCGGATTTTTTCCCGGATACGGATCGCCTGCTTCACGCGGACCCGGCGTGTTTGCGATCGGTCGGGGCATCATGGCTTCGGAGTCTGACCGGTCAGTTCGCTCCGAATATCGCGCAGCCTTGCCTTGATCCTGGCCGCGTTCTCGCTGCCCATGCGGATCATGATCTTCTGACCGGCCGACAACGCCTCGAGATCGGGGTCCGCGAACTGGTACAGGACGTTCGGCCGGACCAGCTTGATACGTCCCGGTATGTCCGGCGCCGCGAGCAGATCGTCTATCGCCTCGACCAGCCGGTCGTTGAAATAACCCTTGGGATATCCCAGATTCTGATACTCCTGCTGAAACAGCGGATAGAAGCGGATGTACGTCGCGACAAGTTTCCGAGTATCAACCGCTTCCGCCAGCCAGACGTACGACGTGTAACGCTTGTAATTCTCGGGACTGGAAAGAAAGTTCTCGCCTTCGCCGGTGACCGAAAATTTTCCCACGACCGGCTTGAACAGCCGGTATCGCATCGGAACTTTCTTGCGCGGCAGATTGTCGACCGTCACGACGAAGCGACGCACAATTTCCTTCAGCTCGAAAAACTCTTCGGTCGACTTCCGGGTAAATAACCCGGTCAGTTCGTCCTGCATCGCCGGATCGCTCTCGCCCGGCGACGGCAGGGGTTTTCCGGCGGCGGGAGCCGCCTGGATCGGATGGCGTATCGCCGGCTCGGGTTTGGGTTCGGGTGCGGTCGGGGCTTCAGCGCGCGGCGGCGGCGCCGGCATCGGCGCCTCGTGCACCCGCCAGTAATAATAGGCGGCGGCGATGCCACCCAGGATGACAAGCAGGACTACCGACCACATCGTGTTTTTCATAAGCGGCTTCCATCGCTGAACGGTTTGATCCGGCCTCCTGGCCGCGTCCATATTACGACGCCACGACCGATAACCCAAGGGCCCGGAAACCGGACCGGCACGATTTGGATAGAGTGCGGTTTGTCGAAATGGTTCCGCCGGCGAGCGCCATGGCGAACCCCGGCAACGACGGTTGAAACAAACAGGTCCGGGTGCGCATAATTCGCCCGACATCGATCCCGTCACCGGAACATGCGCGCATGCAACTGACCCTGGATCTGGCCGCCCCTGAAAACGACCTTGGAGGAAACGCCCCGGAGTCGCTCGAAATCCGACTCGGTGCCGCGGTCGAATTCTGTTTCCGCCGCGCCGAGATACATTTCCGGCGTCGCTTCGAACGCGCCCAACTCACCTTCAATCTGCGCGGCATGGCGGCCGCCGTGGCCTATCCGGCAAAAAATCTTATCCGCGTCAACCGCGATCTGCTGGAGCGGAACGTCGAGGATTTTCTGCTCAATACGATTCCGCACGAGGTGAGCCATCTCATCGCTTATCGTGTGCACGGCCGTGGTATAGCGCCGCACGGCGTGGAGTGGGCCGCGATCATGCGCGAAGTTTACGGGTGCGAGCCGTTGCGGTGTCACGATTACGACGTGCGCCCGGGGCTGACGGCGGCGTACCGCTATCGCTGCGGTTGCGACGCCGGACACATGCTGAGCACGCGACGCCACAACAGCGCGCGGCGCGGGCGGCGCTACTTCTGCCGGCGCTGCCGGCAACCGCTGCGTTTCTCGCACCGCGAAGAACCCGCCGGCTGACACCGCGACCGGTTCAGGAAATCGTCTGGTAATACAGGTTCTGGGGATGATTGGCCTGGGCGAAAAAGAACCAGCGTTCCGCCAGCAGGCCCAGGTACTGAACCACGAACGCGGCGGTGATCAGCGCCGGACTGCGCTCGATCATCCCCGCGAACAGCATCGCGACCGGCGCCGGAAATACCAGCGCCAGGAATATCCATTTGATCGAGCGGAACATCCACGCCGTCGCACCGTGGAAAAACTCGCGCGTATTGAACGACCCGCCCATGAAGCCCTGCGACTTCTGGACAATCCGCGCGTGGCGCACGCCGATGGCGGTCTGAAGCGACGACTTGCGTTTCAGCCGGCGATTGCGAATCAAGGAGGCCACGCGCGTCACCATGACCGCCAAGGTGGCAATGATGGTCCAGACACCGTAAAAATATATCAGCGCCGGCGCCCGGTACGCGGCGTACGCGGTCGCCAGCAGGAAACCCGACGCCAG